>CAMYJP010000029.1:0-13282 GCA_947258675.1 uncultured Desulfobulbaceae bacterium
AATACTTTGGCGCCTCAGGAAAGCCAGGAGAACTCAGGTGTGTCAATTGCCGGGTGAATCATATGAGCGAGGCCATGCCCTTTGACCGGATTACAGTCAGGATGTATCGCGCTGCAGTTTATGACAACGGTGTCCGATTTTACTTTGATTATTATCGTCTATCAAAAGACGGGGAGAACCAAAAGCTTGGCTATGGTGAACATGACGCTTTATGGTATGAACCGAATGCCGAAGGAGTTTGGAAAAAATCAGAACTCCCAGTTGCGTTGCGCAGTGTCCTGGTACCCAAAGAATACCAAGATTTAATTCCGAGCCGAATACCTTTAGTAACAAAAAAGGATAATAATAAATACGATGTGATCATCATCGGGGCAGGTATAGGTGGTTTGACTGCAGGGGCCTTGCTGGCCAAAAGGGGTAAACGTGTTGTGGTGGTGGAACAGCACACCAAACCTGGTGGCTTTTGCTCTTCCTGGAAACGCCAGATAGAGCACAATGGCAAGACACTAAAATTTGTTTTTGATGCAGGTGTGCACGATATTGGGCCTTCTGGTCAATATGCTCCGACTTCCAAAGTGTTAAATGAACTTGGTGTTAGTGATCAGATTCAATGGCAACGTGTTGATCATGAGTACATCCTCGCTGATTTTCGAGTTAAAGTACCACGGAATTTTAAAGACTACCTTGAAGTTCTCTGTAACCAATTTCCTGGAGAAAAAATTGGGTTATCTGCATTCTTTGATGAAGTTGAGGTCTGTTACAATGAATTGTTTAACCAAGAGAATAAGGGGGAGTTGAAAGGTAATCAAAGAATTAATAGATGGAAGAATATACCCTTTACAGAAATGTTGGGGACTTTTATCAAGGAACAACAACTGAAAGATCTGCTCTCAATACTTATGTATTATATTACAGACAATCCCGCTTCTTTAAATACCTTAACGGCAATACCTCTCTTCGGCTACTATATTGAGGGAGGGTGCTATCCAACCGGCGGTTCACAGGTACTTTCAGACACATTAGCGGGAGTTATTGCAGAAAATAACGGTGAAATTCGTGTGCGATCCCTTGTCTCCACTATTCTTGTTGAAGACGGTCAAGCTTGCGGCGTTAAACTGGGGAACGATGAAATCCTTGTGGCGGATACGGTAATCTCGAACGCTGATGTGCGCAAGACCTTCCAGGAGCTTGTAGGGAAAAACCAGTTGCCGATGCATTTCTCAGAACGGATTGAAACGCTTCAGCCATCCAACTCAGCCTTCCTGGTTTCTCTTGGAGTAGACTTTATACCTGATGCCAATCCCGCTACTTTTGTATGTGAAAGAGATGATCATCTGTGGGTTATGATACCTTCGAAGGTTGATCCGTCATTGGCTCCTTTCGGTCACGCCTGCATCACCCTTATAAAGCTTCTGCCCTATGAGCAGGCTGTTAACTGGGGTCGCAATGACCCTAAGTATGCAGAACGCAAACGGAATATCGGCGATAATTTAATTGCTCTAGCAGAAAAAGCCATACCGGGCTTAAAAAATCATATCATCTACAGACAGGATGCAAGTCCCGCAACTTTTGCCCGATACGCAAAAACAACCAACGGGGCAATTTATGGCCTGGCGGCTGACGAGTGGAGGCCTTCAATGAAAACACCGATTATGGGATTGTACCTAGTAGGCGCCAGCACTACGATTCGACCAGGTATTGAAACTGCTGTTTTCTCTGGTATTGCAGTAGCAGACGCCGTTAGCTCTCTATCTTTGCAACCAAATCGTCATTTCAATGAGCTTGAAAACTGAAGGTCGTAAGAATCCATGCAAACTTGTTACCTTGTCTACTTTTCAATCCATGAAAAAGCAGACAGCGATGGTCTTGAAAGCGACTTGCGCTTCATCTCGTAAGGTTGCAACTTATATGGACCTCCGTTTGCGCAAGCGAACTGCCGCCGGGGTTATTTCCACCAGTTCGTCATCGTTGATAAAAGCGATGCAATCCTCAAGGCTCATGGCTCGAGGTGGTGTCAGAATAACATTTTCATCCGACCCTGAAGCCCGCATATTGGTGAGCTTTTTCCCTTTTGCCGGATTAACAACCAAATCACCTGCCCGGCAATGCTCACCAAGAACCTGTCCAGCATAAACTTTGGCTCCTGGCCCTAGAAAAAGACTTCCCCGGTCCTGCAGATTAAATAGCGCATAGGCAACAGTTGCGCATGCTTCTTTAACTACCAGAACCCCGTTGATGCGGTTTGTTATTTCTCCGGCGTGTGGGCCATACTCTGAAAACACATAATTCATCATGCCCATACCTTTCGTTTCGGTCATAAATTGAGACCGAAACCCAAGGAGCCCACGGGTTGGAATTTTATATAGCAAGCGAGCCATCCCGTTTTCATTATGCATCTCAAGCATTTGGCCTTTGAGCATACCGAGTGATTCGATGACTGCTCCTTGGTACTGCTCATCCACGTCGATTGTCAACTCTTCATAAGGCTCAAGAAGTACATTGTTTTCAGTTTTCGTAATAACCCTCGGTCTGGTAACTTGAAATTCATAACCTTCACGCCGCATTTTCTCAATCAAGATTGACAGGTGTAATTCTCCCCGGCCGGATACTTCAAAGCCAAAGGATTCCTGCAACTTTTCCACCCGTAAAGCAACATCAGCCAGCATCTCGCGCTGCAGCCGTTCTTCCAAGTGGTTTGAAGTAACATATTTACCCTCCAGCCCTGCAAAGGGAGAATCATTAGGTATAAAATTCATGGATAGGGTAGGGGGATCAATTTCTATAAGAGGAAGAGGTTTGGGATTTTCCGGATCAGTAAAGGTTACTCCGACAGTTATGTCTTCCAGACCCGCGACAGCAACGATCTCTCCCACAGAAGCAGTTTCAACCGGAACCTTCTGGTCGCATTCAAAACGAAATATCTTGGTTATGCGTGCAGGCGCCAAAGTACCATCACGTTTAGCAACCGTGACATTTTTGTTAATATTGAGAGATCCGTTCACGACCTTTCCAATGCCAAGCCGACCCAGATATTGCGAATAGTCAATGGTATTAACTTGCATCTGAAGAGGTGCATCAGGTATTCCAGAGGGTGGCGGTATATGATCCACGATCTTTTCAGAGATGGGTATCATGCCTTTGTTTATTTTTGTTTGATCTTCTGGCTCATTGACAGCATATCCTTCTTTGGCAGACGCATAAACCACAGGAAAGTCAAGTAGTTCATCCGGGGCGTCCAATTTAACGAAAAGGTCAAAAACCTGATCAACGACCCAGTCACATCGTGCTGCTGGCTTATCTATCTTATTAATGACAACAATTACAGGGAGGTGGTTAGCAAGCGCTTTCTTCAGCACAAAATATGTCTGTGGCATCGGACCTTCCTGGGCATCGACCAATAACAGACATCCATCCGCCATGCGCAACACCCTCTCCACCTGACCTCCAAAGTCAGCGTGGCCTGGAGTGTCAATAATGTTTATCCAATAATTTTTAAAACGATACGACCCATTCTTTGAAGCAATAGTAATACCGCGTTCACGCTCAAGATCCATTGAGTCCATAAGGCGTTCTGCTACTTCCTGGTTTTCTCTGAACATACCACTTTGTTTAAAAAGCTGGTCTACGAGAGTGGTTTTACCATGATCGACATGAGCGATAATTGCTACATTTCTTATTTCTTTCTGTTCCATTCTGTTACTCAATCTTCTTATCCCATAAATAAAAAAGGCACCGCAAAATGGGGCACCAATATCTGCTTATACATTCAATTTTCTGCTGATTAATACGGACGGCACACCTTATGTTCATTTGTCCGGTTTTGCAAGGAAAATCTTGTTAGGGGAAGTTTCTCCAATTTTGAAATTATTAACCGCTACGCTTCCAGTTTCAGTTGCGACACAATTTGATGTATTGCACTAAATATCGATTGTATTGAGTTTAGAGGAGTTTTAACAACAAGTCTGGAATCAGGCGTAAAACGGACCATATCTTTGGAATTTTGCATTAATTCAAGAATTTTTTGTGGAGAAACAGGCGTTTTTTCAAGGAAGGTAAAAACCAATGCATCTTTTCCCTGTTCCAATCGGCTGACTTTCAGTTTTTTAAGGTCTTCTTTTATTGAGACTATTTCAAATAAGTTGCGAACTTCCTGAACAATTGCTCCATATCTATCTTGAAGCTCGTCCTTCAAATCATGCAACGAGGTCTGATCGGTTATCATTGATATTCTACGGTAAATAACATATCGCTGGTCAATATCTTGAATATAACTTTCAGGAATATACCCTGAGATCTGCAGATTGATTTCTGGATCCACCTCCTCATCCTGCGCTTCACCAGCTGTTGTCTTGTCCTTCAGATCAGATACTGTTTTCTGAAGCAACTCCAGATAGAGGTCATAGCCCACTGCTGCAATATGCCCACTTTGTGAAATGCCTAATAGATTTCCGCCCCCTCTGATCTGCAGATCACTCATCGCCAATTTGAAACCACCACCCAAGTCACTACAGTCCATCACTGCCCTTAATCTATCTTTGGCGTCTTTTTTCAGGCTTTCCAATGAAGGGACCAGCAAATAAGCATATGATTGTTCGCTGCTGCGTCCTACACGACCCCGCAACTGGTAAATCTCAGCCAATCCGAGACGGTCGGCCCTGTTTATAATAATTGTGTTCGCGTTGGCTATATCAAGCCCAGACTCAATGATTGTAGTGCAGACAAGAACATCCAGTTCTTTGTTAATAAACCGGATCATAATATCTTCTAGGTTTTTTGCCGGCAGCTGGCCGTGAGCGACTGCCACTCTGGCTTCTGGCACAAGTTTCTGAGCCTTTCTTGCCATCTCATGTATTGAGTGAACTCTATTATGGACAACAAATATCTGGCCTTTTCTCTGCATCTCCCGAACAACCGCTTCCTTGATAACCAAATCATCATAACGGGCAACAAATGTTTTAATCGACCGCCTCTGTTCCGGAGGAGTGGTTATCACAGACAGGTCCCTTACTCCCAGCAGGGACATCTGTAGAGTTCTTGGAATAGGAGTAGCTGAAAGAGTCAGAACATCAACTTCTGCACGGAGCTTCTTTATTTTTTCTTTATGACTTACGCCAAAGCGATGCTCTTCATCAATGATAAGCAGACCCAATTTTTTAAAGATCACATCCTTGGAGAGTAGCCTATGGGTTCCGATGACAATATCAACTGTGCCTTCTGCAAGACCCTTTAATATCTTTTTCTGTGATGACGGAGTACGAAAGCGGCTGAGACTTTCCACCTGAACAGGGAATCCCTGCAGCCTTGCTGAAAAAGTCTGCCCATGCTGCTCTGCCAAGACAGTGGTAGGTACTAATATAGCAACTTGGAAACCATCCTCTATTACCTTAAAGGCGGCACGAATTGCCACCTCGGTTTTACCATACCCCACATCACCACATAAAAGTCTATCCATCGGCTTGTTTGAAGCTAAATCAGAGAGAACCTCGTTTATCGCTTTATCCTGCCCTGCTGTTTCATCAAAGGGGAAAGACTCTTCCAACTCAAAGTACAGTTCAGATGGACGCCCAAAAGCAAAGCCCGGTTTTAACTCTCGTTTAGCATAGAGAGCTAGAAGATCCTGAGCTACTTCCCAGACAGCCTCTTTCACCTTGTTTTTAATATTGAGCCACGTTTTACTTCCAAGTTTATCAATCTTTGGAACTTTATCAGAAAGCCCCTTATATTTATTCACACAGTTAATCCTATCAACCGGCACATAAAGCTTGTCATTTCCTGAATACAAAATCTGCAAGAAATCATTTGAGACTCCATGCAGTTCCAGATTGACAAGTCCTTGATAGGTTCCGATTCCATGTTCGCTGTGAACGACAAAATCCTCGGCCTGTAACTCATCAAAGCGGACCGCCTCGCCATCTATATGTTTCTTTTTATGAATTTTCTTGCCGCTGTAAAGGCTGCGGACACCATACAGCTCGTTTTCAGATACTAAATGCAGATTTATTGAAGTGAGATCAAATCCGTTTGATATTGGTTTATCAAAAAGGATGACAGTGTGCGGTTGGATAGTTGCCAGGAATTCCTGCTTCAGTGGATTCTGCTGAATTAAAACATCCAAACCGTGCTGATTGAGAAGGTTGGCGAGATTTTGGGCATGGCGGAGAGAACGGCAAGCCAGTATCACTCGCTCATTTGCTTCATGCCATTTTGAAATATAGTCAATAAGCGGTCGCAACAACCCTTTCTTCTTCCTTTGCAGATCTATCTCTTGTTTAATCAATTGATGATTGCTGGATGAAAAAGAATATGTCTGATCAACCAAGATTTCCTGGTCAGGAAAATCATGTAATTGGATGGTTTTACATAGGGAGAAAGAAGCAAAAAGTTCCTGCTCAGACAGGAATAGCATTTCTGGTGGTAAAGCTGGTGCGGATGCAGATTGTGCTTCGTTGAAGTTTGCATTAATTCTCTCCATGGTAAGAGCCACTGAACGTCTTATTTCATGGGGATCAACCATAAAGACCAAAGAATTCTGATTCACATAGTCTAAAGGTTTGGAAAGGGATGGATAAAAAAGTGGCAGGAAAAACTCAATGCCGGGATATCTTCTCTGGCTGCTCACCTGCTCAAGCATTCGAGAGAGTCTATCGGAATCCCAATTAAGCTTTGTACCATGATCACTGAAACTTAAACCAAGTTTATGGTGCTCATTGGAATTAATTAATGGGAAAAGAATATTGCTGGTTGGTAGTAAAACTACCTCTTCCAATTGATCAATGGAACGTTGAGAAACAGGATCAAACGATCGAATGGATTCAATTGTGTCCCCAAAAAAATCAAGCCTTATCGGTGCATTATAACCGGGGGGGAAAACATCTACAATACCGCCACGAACACTAAAATCACCTACCCGTTGAACCAATGAAACCGGCTCATATCCAGTGTCTGCAAGCCGCAGTGCCAAATCCTTCTGATCTGTCTCCTCTCCGGCTATCACCAGATCAGCGATATTGGCGAGAATGTTCTTAGGCATCACTTTACGAAGCAGAGATTCACAGGAAGCAACAGTTATTGTTGGTTTTTCATTTGTCAACAATTGATACAGAGCAGCAAGCCGGGTCGCTATGGTTTCCGGATCAGGTGAAAGAGGAGTATAAGGAGGAATGTCGTACCCGGGATATCGAATAATCGATATATCAGTAAACAGGCTAAGATCCTGCTCAAAAACTTCAGCCTGATGCTCGGTGGGAACCACACAGAATACCGGTATATTGGCATAATTAGCTGACCAGGCTGCTATCATTGCAGCGCTGTTTGCTCGTAGACCGGAAATGGCAATATGGTTGCCATTGTTAAGGGATTTTATTAGTTGCTCAATCAAAGGGAATCAGATTGGATTGATAAATTTGAACTAATAAGCATACCGCCACTGCATTGAATAGTGAGTAAATTCTATGTTGGTCGACATTTTTAATTTATCTGTTTTGGTAGCTTAGATAGTGCTGATGGAATTTGGGCTGGAATGTGCAATCCCTTCAATTCTGGTAAAATGCACTTTATTAACTATAATTGTATAGTACACAGACTATACAAGAGATATAATATCAAGTCTAGAATTCCCCACCGATACTGAAATCCCAGTTGCTCTGGTCTTCATCATCTGTCGGATCAATGACATATCCCCACTCAAGACGCAAGGGTCCCATAGGTGAAAGCCAGCGGATACCGGCTCCAACACTTTTTTTAATATCATCAAAATCCCAGTCGACATCATAGACATTACCAGCATCAAAAAATAACACCCCTTTCAAACCAACGTCTTTGGAAAGGGGAAAAATCCATTCAGCATTAACATACCACATATTTTCGCCGCCCACTCTTTCTTGAGTGACTGGATCTATCGGGCTGATGCGATTGGAAGGAAATCCGCGAATAGTTCTGATCCCACCTAAATAAAACTTCTCATAGATCGGTAGTTTACCTCCCGAGTTTTCAACGACTTGCCCCATAACACCTTTTAAATGATAGGTTGTTTCCCAGAATAATGGGAAATACCAGCTTGAAGTAACCTCATATTTCGTAAAGGCGCTGTCCCCTCCTAATGGACCCCCAGCATATTTGACATTTATAGCGTTTTTTGATCCTTTACTGGCGCCGTATAGCCGGTCCCGAGAATCGCGGCTTACGCCAAAATTGACAAAACTCGTAACATGAATGTCTGCCGAATCCTTTATTATCTGGGAGGCGTTTGCATCAATGTCTGTAAGATCCGCATTATCATAGCCATACCCGAACCCCATCTTCCAATACTCTGTAATCGGATATCCAAACCGGATGCCTCCACCTTTCGATTCCTTGGTATAATCATCATACTCTTTTTCCCAATTATAGAGATCATACCCAACTGATAATTTTGAGTCTTTATAGTGCGGTTCCGTAAAACCAATACTGTACCTGTTTGTGCGGCTACTGAGGTTTGCTTTGAAGGAAAGGCGCTGGCCCTTGCCTAAAAAGTTGTTCTGGCTTATCTCTCCCATAACCATGAGGTTTTCAACGGAACTGTAACCAGCACCGATGCTGAACGCTCCTGTTGGTTTCTCTTTCACTTCAATGGTTACGTCCATCTTGGATTTATCAAGACTGGACTCAGGGGTAATACTGACGTCTTCAAAAAAGTCCAGCCGGATTAATCTTTCGTGACTTTTCCGCAGAGCTTTGGAATTGAAAATTCCTTTTTCCTTAATCTTCAGCTCCCGGCGAATTACTTTGTCCCTTGTTCTGGTATTTCCCTTAATTGTTATTCTTTCAATGTATACTAGATCTGCCTTTACTATATCTATTGATATATTGACGGTTTTCTCAACTTTATTCTCTACAATTGCCGGTTTAACGTCGGCAAATGCATAGCCATTTTCTGCATAGTAGTCGGTCAGGCGCAGGATATCTTCCCGAAGGATTTTTCTGCTTAGATATTCTTGCTGATGTATTTTAAGTAATGCTAAGAGGCTCTCTTTTTCAATAATCAGATCTCCAGTAAGATCGACATCTCCAACCTTATACCGATCGCCCTCAAAAATATTGAATGTTACATAGAGCCATTTCCCATCCTGAACAATTTCTGGTTCACCGACTTTTGCTTCGATGTAGCCATTGTTATGATAATAAGCAGTTAGCCGCGCAACATCCTGTTCGAGAACATCACGTTTGAGAAGACCAGACTCAGTGATCCATGAAAAAAAGCCCTTGGTGGAAGTCTCAATGATTTTCTTGAGCTGTTTTGCTTTATAGGCTCTGTTCCCCACAAAACGGACTTCTTTTGTATATATTTTAGGCCCTTCTTCCACAGTAAACCGGATGTCAACCCGTTCCGGTTTAGGATAGCTCAGACTAGAGTCTACAGTTGTGTTATAAAAGCCCTTTTCTTTATATAAAGCGATGATATTATCAACCGATTCCTTTACTTTTCTCGGGTTGACGATGGTATTTGAAACCACAATAACAGATTCGCGAACCGTATCCTCCTCAAGCTCTTCAGTCCCGCTGATTATTACCTGACCAATAACCGGCTTTTCTTTAATTTCAAAAGTTATTTCCTTGCCCTTATCTGTTGCCTCGACATTGATTTTAATGTCATCAAAATATCCCATTTTGAAGACCTGCTTAAGGTCGGCATTCAGAGCGCTTGGATCAAAATGGTCATTGGTACGGCTTTTTATCTGGCGCCGAATAGCACCTGTATCAATACGTTCATTCCCTTTGATGATAATTTCCGCAATCAGAGAATCTTTCGAAGTATATGACAAAACCTTCCCCAAAAGCTTATCCATAGCTTGGCTCAGGGTATCAACTGATTCAACATCTTCAAAATAATAGGTCGGCTCCAAAAAATTAATACTGTCAAACAACTTCACGTCAATACTTATCTGATTCCCTAACTGGGTCAGACTGCCTGCCGCAATATAACGCAGTCCTTCCTTCTGATTGAAAAGCTCTTTGACTGTTTTTTCAGAAGGGGGCCACACTCCCTGGTAATCAAGAATGGTTCCTGCATCTTCCCGCATCATCTGGATGACAGTATCTTCACGAATACTGTGACGATCAAGAACTTCATTCAACGCCTTGTCCGCCAGAACCTGCAAAGGTTCTTTCTTATCTGCCGTATTGACCTTTAAAGGAAGAAAAAGAGTAGCATCTTTACTTTCTGCATTAACGGTTACCGGAAAAAGATTGATAGCCAATAGCGCTAAAATGAGCAAATGCAGTTGCAGAAAAAGAAAACGAAAATGGTATGAAGTAGAAGTTGAAGAAGATGCTCTTAGAGTCGTTTTTTTCTGGAAGATTTTACTATGATTATTCATTTGGCAATAGCCTGTTTTGCATAGTGAATACCCTTTTTCCCCGCAACAAACTATAGAGAATAAGTGTTATCTGTTCATGCGTTTCAGAAGGTTAGGGCGGTGATTATGGGCAAAATTATTAGGTTGTTGTCACATAGCAGGCTATGCAGGAGTTGTCAAGTGCATTTAGAATTACTGAATGTATCATTTAACCAGACCCTGGTGGTTTTAACAATAAATCTGCTACAGCCTCATGGAGCTTTAAAGCCAGTTCATGTTTCTGGCTTGACCGGTAATCCTTTGTCTCAATAGGCTGTCCAATCCTGATTAAAACCTTGCCAGGTGTTACCAACAGACTTCCTTTGGGCAGAATTTCATGGGTACCATTAATGGCAACCGGCACCAAAGGAACACCCGACTTAATTGCTAATACCATGCCTCCTGCTTTAAATGGTTGCAGGGTGCCATCAGTACTTCGTGTACCCTCAGGAAAAATAATGACCGAAGTGCCGTCAGCTATTCGCTGAGCAGCCTCAGTCAGACTCTTCATAGCCTGCCGACCATGGGATCGGTCTATCGGGATATACCCCGCCAATTTCATTGCAGGCCCCCAGACTGGAACCTTAAACAATTCTTTTTTGGCAAGCCATCTGAAATCGACAGGGAGATATCCCTGCAAAGCTAATATATCATATTGACTCTGATGATTTGCCGCAAAAATATACGGCTGCCCAGACGATAAATTCTCAGCCCCTTCCAAACGAACTGTGATCCCGCCCGCCAGACAGATTAATTTTCCCCAATACCTTACCAGCTTATGCATAAACGCCGGTGACTTTCTCAAGATACCGACCCAAACTATTGTTGCAATACTCACCAGCAGGGTAAGCAAAGGCGCAACAATGATCACAAATAAGGATATTGGGAAACGAATAAACTTCATTAACAAAAATGGTTTGGTTGATGAATAACGACTGAAAAGTTTTCCGGTTAAAAACTAAATCACCCAACCTTTCCCTCCGTCCTCTAAAGGACTTCAGATAAAGGAGTTATACCTTCCTTATGGGTTTTGTCGAGCAGTTGTTTTGGAGAATTCAGGAATTCCTCGGACTTGTTATTCGGACAAACAAAGTCCTTATTTACTGAAGAAGCCAGAATGTTCAAATGTTCCCAACGTGAAAGATAATAATCAATAAGAGAGGGGAGTTCGGAAAATATAGTTGCATCCGGATTTGGGCTAACAAAGCTGGACTGCTGAAGCTTTTCTGAAGAAAGAGTTTGGGTTTTATAAAAATTTTCCAGAAACAGAAGTTCGGCCGGTAATTGCGCTTTCATTCCAATACGACGCAACACTTTGATTACCCATTCCATACCGGCTTTCCCCAGTTTAGCCAAGGAATAGGGAATATATATCTCTTTAGGGGTATTTATTTCCATGTACGATTTGATTGTCAAAATAAGTCTTGCAAGTTCCACTGGTTCAGGGTCAACAAAATGATAAAGCTGGCCGGAAAATTCGTCCCTGTGTTCCAAGATATGATGGACAAAATAGGGCATGATATTGGCATTGGTATATGAATGCTTGACTCCCTTTTTGGTCAGAATAAAAGGCATGGCCTGATCAACTACGGAAAAAAGCAGTCTCTGAATTCCTTGAATTTTATGGTCATGCTGTCCGTATACCACGCCCAGACGGATCATAGTATAATCCAACCCATGTTTTATATGCATCTGCTTAAGGGTCATTTCAATCATCAGCTTTGACTTGGCGTAATTTGGAAGATCGGGAGTCAACGGCAAGTGATCATCCTCTGTAAGATCTTCCGCCGCAGGCAATGTGGCAGCTGAACTGATATGGATATATGGGATATTCATGGCCAAAGCAGCGCGGGCCAGGTAAACACTTCCCAAATAGTTCACTTCATAGGTTAAATGAGCGTCACTGTTTATGGTAGCTATAGCACTGTTTATTATAAAATCCGGTTTATGCTTTTTCAGATACCCGATGATGTCGTCTGATTCCCTTAAGCTTAACTTCTTGCTGTTAGGAGCGCGGATCTCCACATCGTTGGGAGTTTTGGTCTTAAAATAGTGCATAAGATACCCGCCGATAAGACCTGACCCACCAATCAATATGCCTAGTTTTTTGGGATCCCTGTTCTTAGTTGCGGTTGTTGAGACCATTAATCTTTCCGTATAAAGCTAAATTAATTTCTATCATAATTTGCCAATATTGCGTTATTTACAGTAAATTTACGGACAATATTCCTGGGTGTGAAAAGAGAAAAAACCGTTCCTCACAAGAAAAACGGTTCAAGGTATCCTGAATTTTTCAATATTTTTATTTCATACCCTCTCTTTTTTACTAAGTCAAGTTGAAGCTGTTCCTTACCTTGCAAAGATACTAGGTTTGACGAAGTTGCTAGTTCCTCATCAATACAGTAGTATCCCCATATAATTAGCTTATTAACCTGGTACAATTTATAATAAAATTGTCCTACCTATAAAAATATCGGAAAATTCTAATGAATAGTAAAACCTCTAAAAGACAAAGCTGTTTTAAGGCTTATGACATTCGGGGGAAGGTTCCTGATGAATTGAATGAAAACTTAGCCTTTCGTATAGGTTTGGCATATGCGGAACTTTTTTCTCCGCTAAAAGTTGTTATCGGCCATGATATTCGACTTTCAAGTCCGGACTTATCAGAAGCCCTTGCCAGGGGACTTACCAAAGCTGGTGTTGATGTCTTAGATTTGGGAATGTGTGGTACCGAAGAAATTTACTTTGCGGCATTCAACCTCAAAAATAATGGAGTGGATGGCGGAATAATGGTAACTGCCAGCCACAATCCCGCATCATACAATGGCATGAAATTTGTCCGTAAAGGAGCTGTTCCTATTAGCGGTGAATCCGGATTGAGGGAAATAGAAAGACTCACCGACCAAAAA
>CAMYJP010000029.1:13331-17840 GCA_947258675.1 uncultured Desulfobulbaceae bacterium
ACTGGTAGTCAATGCAGGAAACGGTGGTGCAGGATCGATTATTGATCTTTTAGAAAAACGGCTCCCTTTTTCATTTATAAAAATTCACCATAGACCGGACGGCTCTTTCCCTAATGGAGTTCCCAACCCGCTCCTTCCTGAAAACAGGCAGACTACTTCGGACTATGTCAGAAAAAGCAATGCTGATTTAGGTATCGCCTGGGATGGTGATTTTGACCGATGTTTTTTCTTTGATGAAAACGGTGATTTTATAGAAGGCTATTATATTGTGGGATTATTGGCTCAGGCAGTTTTACAAAATTCAAAAGGCGCTAAAATCATTCATGACCCGAGACTCATATGGAACACACAAGAGCTTGTCAGACAGGCTGATGGACAGCCGGTAATGAGCCGTACAGGGCATGCATATATCAAAGAAACCATGAGGTCTGAAGATGCTGTTTATGGCGGTGAAATGTCCGCTCACCATTACTTTCGGGAGTTTGGTTACTGCGATTCCGGAATGATTCCATGGCTTCTGATATGCGAACTGCTTAGCCGCTCTGGCCAGCCTCTTTCCGGGTTGGTTGGTGACCGTATGAAAGCGTTTCCGGTCAGTGGTGAAATTAATAGCACAGTCCATGATCCGGATGCGACAATAAAAAAAATAGAATCATTTTATGAACTGGAAAACTGCCAAAGAGACTACACTGATGGTTTAAGCATAGCTTTTGACAATTTCAGGTTTAATGTAAGAAAATCTAACACTGAACCTGTTTTACGATTAAATGTTGAAACTCGCGCAGATCACAGTCTTCTGCAGGAAAAAACAGGACTGCTGCTCAAACTGATCCGGGACTGAGGCTAGAGAGCATCAATTATTGTATTAAATGTTGCGCTGGGGCGCATGGCCCGTGTTACCTTTTCCCGATCCGGCCGGTAATATCCGCCAATATCTACCGGGTGCCCCTGGACTGTATTCAGCTCGCTAATAATCTTTGTCTCATTCTCTTTGAGCTTATGGGCAGCTTTTGCAAATCGTTCCTTAAGATTACCATCCTCACTCTGCTCAGCCAAGGCCTCGGCCCAATAAAGGGCAAGATAAAAATGGCTTCCACGGGTATCCAATTCATGCACCTTCCGGGAGGGAGATTTTTCGTTTTCCAGGAATTTTCCGATGGCCTGATCAAGGGTTCTAGCAAATAGAGCGGCTTGCATATTATTGAATGTAGAACTTATATGCTCGAAAGATGGTACAAGTGCACAGAATTCGCCTAAAGAATCCCAACGCAGATGTCCTTCTTTGAGAAACTGCTGGACATGTTTAGGCGCTGAACCACCGGCTCCTGTCTCGAATAGTCCTCCACCATTCATCAGCGGCACGATGGATAACAATTTTGCACTGGTACCCAACTCAAGTATCGGGAACAGGTCGGTAAGATAATCACGTAGAACATTCCCAGTCACAGAAATGGTATCTTCACCCTTTCTGAGTCTTTCTAATGAAAACCGCATTGCCTCCATTGGACACATAATACGAATTTCCAAACCGTCGGTATCATGATTTTTCAGATACTCATTAACTTTTGCAATAATCTCAGCATCATGCCCTCTGTTTTCATCCAACCAGAAAATTGCAGGTGATCCAGTTGCTCTGGCCCTGTTTACAGCAAGCTTGACCCAGTCCTGTATTGGCGCATCCTTTGTCTGACAGGACCTGAAAATATCACCTTTTTCAACTTGCTGTACAAGCAGGGTCTCTCCACCGACCTCAACAGCCCGTATCAATCCGTTTGCCGGCGCTATGAAAGTCTTGTCGTGGGAACCGTATTCCTCTGCTTTCTGCGCCATCAGGCCAACATTGGAAACGCTGCCCATGGTGGCGGGATCAAAGGCGCCGTGCTTCTTACAATCTTCTACTACTTCCTGATAAATGGTTGCGTAACACCTGTCCGGCACCATGGCTATGCAATCGTGCAACTGATCATCAGGGCCCCACATTCTGCCTCCATCACGAATAAAAACAGGCATAGAGGCGTCGACAATCACATTATTAGGGACATGCAGGTTGGTAATGCCCTTATGCGAATCAACCATGGCAAGTTCGCAGTTTGCCAAATAAACAGCGGCAATGTCTGCTTCAATTTCCAATCTTTTAGCTTCAGGCAAACTTGTTATTTTTGCATACAGATCAGCAACACCATTATTGACATTTACACCCAACTCGTTAATAACATCAGTGTGTTTTTCAAAAACATCTTCATAAAAAACAGAAACACAATGACCAAACATGATGGGATCTGAAACTTTCATCATTGTAGCTTTGAGATGTAATGACAGCAGGACTCCATCGGTTTTTGCATTATCAATCTGCTCTGCATAGAATTTTCGTAACTCACGAACATTCATTACTGATGTATCTAAAACTTCACCTGCAAGTAAAGCTGTATTTTCTTTAAGAACCGTTACACTTCCATCACCAGCGACATATTCTATCCGGACATCGCAAGCCTCTTGGACGGTTGTGGATTTTTCACTGGAATAGAAATCTCCCTGAGTCATATGCGCAACTCGTGATTTCGAGATGGAATTCCACTCTTTCATCATTCTGTGTGGATTCTTTTGCCCAAACTTTTTTACAGAAGCTGCTGCCCTCCGATCAGAGTTTCCTTCCCGTAAGATAGGGTTTACCGCACTTCCCAAGACTTTGGCAAATCGTATGTGAAGCTCTTTTTCAGAATCGGTTTTCGGCTCTTCGGGATAATCCGGGATATTATATCCTTTCTCCTGTAACTCTTTGATCGCATCTTTTAACTGTGGAATCGAAGCACTGATATTCGGCAGTTTAATAATATTGGTTTCCGGCTGCTTGGCAAGCTTACCCAATTCACTCAGATAATCCGGTATTCTTTGGCTCTCGTTCAAATTTTCGGAAAAGTTAGCGATAATTCTTCCTGAAAAAGAGATATCCTTTGTTTCAACGGAAATACCTGATCCCTTTGTATAAGCTCTGATGATAGGGAGTAAAGAATAGGTTGCCAGAGCGGGAGCTTCATCAATTTCTGTATAAATAATCTTTTGGGTTGCCATCTTTTTTCCTTCGTTTTTATATTTGTATCGTTAGAGAGTGCATCCAAAAAAGCTTGCAAGCATTTAAATCAACCTTAATTTATTCTTTACTTTATTTGAGTTTTCATGAAAAAGCTCAATACTCCTGCTAAATGGAGGACACTAGTAAATAAATGGATGTTAAATGGCCAAAATATAGAAAAGCATTAGCATATACCTTAGGTGATTACAAATATCAATGATGTATAATCCATTGAGAAAAAAAGTATGGCAATCTCTGTAATTGATTACAAATAATACGTTTATGTATCATGTTGCTTTACTTGGCAGAACTTTTTAACCTGAGCAGATTTCTATCATTTTTGAACTGTTAAATTCTTAGAAGAATAACTTAGCCGTCGTTTATCATCAGTATATCATATAAGGATACGTTGAAAATCTGCGCATGAATAAAGGGATTAAACAATTCTGGCAGGCGGTCAAAGATGTCTGTTTTCCTCCTGCCTGCCTCACTTGCAGCAAATGGTTACCCAGTTTGGCTATACGGCACAATCTATTTTTGTGCAAGAAGTGCTTTGCCAAGGTAAAGTTATTACATGAACCGCTCTGCAACTGCTGCGGGAAGCCATTCCCCAACTCAACAAGCACTAATCATCTCTGCGGCGTGTGCCTCACCAAACACTGGTCCTTTTCCCTCGCGCGCTCGGTGATTCTTTATGAAGGTATCATGGCCAAGGCAATCAGATCATTTAAATATGCACATAATAACGCAGCCCTTCCAACATTTGGCGGTCTGAAAACTCTTCTACCTCACCTAAATGATATGGTAGAATCAGACCTTATTCTGCCAGTACCACTCCATTCGAAAAGGCTTAAGAAAAGAGGGTTTAATCAGGCCCTTTTGCTTGCTAGTACTTTCTTTCCAGATTTAAGAGCTAAAATTAGTCCGAGTTTACTTGTACGGACCAGAATCACTGTGCCGCAAACTGGACTGAGCGGTGTAGACAGGCGAAAAAACATAAGAGGAGCTTTTGAGGCGGATGATAAAGGAATTGCCCAAAAAAGAATTCTCCTGGTTGATGATGTGTTTACTACTGGCACGACGGTGAATGAATGTGCCAGAGTTCTCTGTAGGGGGGGAGCCTCTGAAGTACAAGTGCTGACTCTCGCCAGGATAGATCGATAACCGATCTGCAAACTATTATAAGCTCACTATGTAAAGAGTTTCATCCGGGAACCAACCGAAAAACCTAACGTTCATATGTAGTAAAATTTTGCGGCTAAATTCTTTCGTTGCTTAACTCTCATTTTTCTCGAATACAAAAAAACGGAAAAACACTTTCGATTTCTTCACAAATTTTTCGTGCAAAACGGAAAAAAAAAATTAATTAAAAAAAGAAAGAAAAAGAAAAAATAGGAGAAAATGAGAGAAAATAAGAGAAATATCGAGAAAAAAGAAAA
>CAMYJP010000030.1 GCA_947258675.1 uncultured Desulfobulbaceae bacterium
TTAGGTTAGCTGATATTTGGTAAATTTACGGAAGCAACTGCCGGAAGGGGTAAAGCCTA
Source organism: uncultured Desulfobulbaceae bacterium (assembly GCA_947258675.1). The sequence goes on from CAMYJP010000030.1 coordinate 60, forward strand.
CTAGAGTGCCTCTTCCGGTTTCTTTTTAACTAATTAGTTCTCATTAGGAAACTAGTTAGTGTCCGTCCGAAAATTTTTTTTATTCGGACCGATTACACAAAGTTGTTTCCAACCGCAAACAGTCTGTCAATCGTCAGTTCTACTCGTTAACTGACGATTTTCAAAAGATCAATGAGATCACTAAGAATTGCCCTAATTGATTTCCGTTGGTCACGGGGAGGCGTCTATTAATCCGTCACAGACAATCCCTCAGTATGCGACCGAGATTATCAGAAAAAAGGACATTTCCGGATGAAAACAGTTTAGAAATGAAGGAATTAAACAGGTATAAAATATGATTAGGATAAATATAGAAAGAGTATGGCTCACAGCCGTGAGTATTAGCTTGTTTTTGTTTGCTTCCATGGCATTTGAAGCCGCTGCTACTGAAAATGAAGTGAAAATTGCAACCATCAGTTTACAGCAGGTTCTCAGCAGTTCATCTTCCGCCCAAGCGGCCAAGAAGCAGTTAGAAGCAAAACTCACGGAGCTCAATGAAAAAATTCAAGCAGAGCAGCAGAAACAGGAAGGAATGCGAGCAGAGATTGAAAAGAAAAGTTCTGTGTGGAGCAATGAAGTCAAACAGCAGAAAGAACGAGAATTCTTAAAAGGTGAGCGTAATATAAAAATACTTTCTGAAGACGCCAAGGTTGAGTTTACTGATTATGAAAAGGGTGTTATGAATCCCATTCTGATAGAGCTCCATAAAGCAATTGCTGAGGTCGGGAAAAAAAACGGATACACACTGGTGTTTGAATATTCTACTAGGGGCTTAGAGTCTAAAAGTGGTCTACTGTATGCGGATGAGGCTCTTGATATAAGTACACAGGTCAGTGAAGCATTAGAAAAAAGACTTGCAGGCAAGAAAAAATAAATAAAATTATTCATAATAATTATTAAAAAGCCCGGTATCGAATTGATGCCGGGCTTTTTATTTAAGTGTGAACGATTTAGAGGTACGGTAAAAGAATTTATTTAAATGGAACCTGATTGGTGTTTAGAGGATAATTTCCAAACATAGATATTTTTTACAATTTCAGCATCAAGGGCTAGCTCGGTATTTTCGAACTTGATGCAAAAAGCGGGGCTTTTTCGATGAATAGTTACTTCTACGCCAGGCTGAAGACCAAAGGATATAAGTTGATGGAAATTGGAATGACTGATTGGTTTGATATAAGTGATTTTTCCAGCGTCACCAGCTTCTAAGTCGAAGAGGCTGAAAACTTTGTTATCGATAACTTTTAGTTCATTTGCACAACAGTTACCTTTTGGTATTGGTTTACCATCGGGACATACTTCCGGATGGCCGAGCAATGTACAGATTGATTCTTCCACTTCAGGCAGTAAGCTATGTTCAATTCGACATGCCATATCTTCCATATCAGCATGTTTGACCATCAATATGCTTGTTACTAATACTTCTGCTAACCGGTGACGCCTTATGATGCCTTTTGCAATAGCTCGGCCTTTGGGAGTTAACTCCAACTTATCATCATGTCTAATAATTAATGACATTTTTTCCAGGGTGAGCAGGTTGTCATCATCAAAGTCAACAGCGCATCGTTTTCTGATAGCCTCAATCGAGTGGTTTTTTATTTCGTCACATGCCCAAATGGATTCAAGAATTTCTTCTAAATGCTCATTCATCAGTGCTCCCCATTATTCCTAATAATCCTTTATGGTTTTTATGTGAAAGTAATGCCCAAGAAATGACATGCGTGATTAAATACTGTGCCAATAAGTATTGCATACGTGATAACCGAGACAATAAGTATAGTTGCAGTCCGAGTTCCCCTTTCTTTAAAAAGAACTATTATAGCGTTGAGACATGGAGTTAGAAAGGTCATTACCAAAAGATTTATAACCAGTTGAAGATTGGTATAGATACTACTCAAATGCTCAAGTTCAGCAGCTCCACTTTCACGTCGAATCAGTGTCTTGATAAATACTTGTACACTTTTTTCCGGAAGACCCATGAGGTCTGTAGTTAAAGGCTTAAATATTTGTTCGAGAAGTTGTAAGCCTCCCATTCTATCAAAAAGAAAGACAAGGAGTGAGGCCATTATAAAAACAGGAACAGCTTCCTTCATAAAATAATAGGTTTTCACAGATGCCTTTTTAACAACTTGCAGAAGTTTAGGGCTTCTCATGGGAGGAATTTCCATAATGAATGGTGAGCGAGTACCTGGAAGAATTTTATTTAACACAACTCCACCAATGAGTATTTGAGTAAAAATAAATCCAAAAACTGTAAAGGTTGCAGAAGCAGGCATTTTATCAAGGATTATCAGCATTACTGCGATAAGAGGGGCGCATGGCATACCTAATAATAGCAGGAATGTGGCAATATTTTTTTCTTTTTTAGTGCTGAGCAATCGAGTGGTAAGGATAGCCATTGTAACGCATGAAAATCCCATAACTAATGGGATAACGCCTTTGCCGTTAAGCCCCATACGCATGAAAACCTTATCCAGCAGTATTGAGAGACGTGCCAGGTATCCGGTATCCTCCAAAAGGCCGAAGGCAATATAGAAACAGAAGAGTACAGGTAATACCAACCCTAGGGCAAGAAAAACTCCTGTAGGCAAAACCCCAAAATCAGGATCTACAATCATATCTTTTATAAAATCACTGGGAATAGGATCAACAAGCTGTTTAGTCGCCGGAATCAGAAGATTTTCAAAAAGTTTTGAATTGATCGTATCTACCAGAAAGGTTGCACCAAAGGATCCGACAAACTGGTACATAAGAAACATGACAGCAATAGCGATAGGAATTCCTGTGTAAACCTGAGCGCACATGTTGCCAAAGGATTCAAGGAAGGGATTTTTTAATGGGGGGGTAATGGTTTGAATTTCTCTTACTATCTGGTCTGCTTTTTTGTTGTATGTATTTGCTATTAATGCCTTGTACTCTGAAGAACTTCCAGGACGAACGTCAGTGGCAAGATTCTGCAGCTGCACGCGGACGTCTTTGCCTTCTTTTGCATCAATATATTTTATTGCCCCGGTGTCTTCAGCAAGGAGCAGCAGGCCAAGCGCTCTAGGGTCAATGCTGCAGTGATTGAGCACTTTTGTTGATTCCTTAAGGAAGTTTTCAACCCAGTCAGAATAACGAGTCAATTTGAGAGGGGGGCGTATATCGGTGAGTTTGGTAGTTATCTTCCTGAGGCCGATATTTTCACGGGCAATGGATGTGCAGATGTCTATTCCAAGAATTGAAGAAAGTTTTTTGAATTTAATATTAATACCACGGGATGCCGTTTCATCTGTCATATTAATATCAAACAGCATTGGTAAGCCATATTCTGCATACTGAAGTGCAATGGCAATGGAACGTTTCATGTTTTTTGCATCGCCGACCAGTAGTATCCCACGAACTTTATCTGTTAAATTACAATCCAGTAAAATGTCCCTTGCTACTTTCTCATCTTCATTAGTAGAAAAGATGGAGTGTATACCAGGGGTTAGAAGGGCCATTTTGTCAGTTCCCTGTATTTTCCCCTGTTTAATGCTTACCGTAGTTCCGGACATATGTAGATTGGTAACATCAGATGGACATAAGCGAGAAAATAATGTGGATTTCCCGACATTCATATTCCCGACCATTACCACATAAGGATTTAATGAAGAAATGCCGGTACTGTCGATGCAATTTGGACAATCTTTCATTGAAATTAATTACTATTTGATTCTTTATCTGTTAGTTAAATGCTCAGATTCATCGGAAGGACAACGAGAGTATAAATGTATGATAGGAAGAATAATAATAATCTATGAAACACCTAATAATGATTTCTGTTATCATTAATCTAAAAATAGAGATGGAAAGAAGGGAAGTCAATAATTATTTGATTTTGCAAAAAAGGTTGGTTGTTTTTTAAATTTTGTATGATATGTGTTACACGGTAACTTAGGGATATTTATTATCAACCCGGAAAATTCACGTAACAAAATGGCGGAGATTCGTAGATAAGGGTGAATTGCAACCCTCGGCTATGCAAATGGCACAATGACATGTAAGCAAAATTGCAGACTCCGAAGGGGATTTGGCGAAATTAAATAATAATGGAGTTACTATATGAATAGACCCCTGAGCATGACTGGTTTCGGTAGAGGCGAAAGCAGCGGTTGTGGAAAAAATTGGACAATAGAGCTTCGTTCGGTCAATCATCGGTATCTTGATATTAAAATTAGAATTCCCAGGCAATACTCATTTTTAGAAGAAAAAGTTAAGGTAGAAGTATCAAAATTTTATGCACGTGGTCATTTGGATATTTTCTTTGATATTGCCGAGGAAGGCACTGCTGGGGGAAGGCTCAAGGTTGATATTCCACTGGCTCGTGAATATTACAATTGTTTGTATGCTTTGCAGGAAGAATTACCGCTCGAAGGAAAACCAGATCTTAATATGCTTGCAGGTCTCAGGGATTTAATTACTCCTGCGAATGATGATATTTTTGATAAAAATGATGAAATATGGACAGCAGTAAAACCAGCTCTTTTTGCTGCCCTTACAGAATCGACGCAAATGCGTGTAAAGGAAGGTCAGGCATTAAAAAAGGATCTTTTTGACAGAATGTTGAAATTTAAAGAGACAGTAAAAAAAGTTGAGCATGCTGTCCCGGATCTTATTAAAAAAAGAGAGGAGTCTTTAAATCAGCGGTTAGAAACTCTTTTGAAAGGTGTGGACATTGATCCTGCAAGGTTGTCTCAGGAGGCTGCGATTTTAGTAGATAAGACCGATATTTCAGAGGAAATTGTTCGTCTATTCAGTCATATAGAGCAATTCAATAAATTTCTTTCTCTGGATGAACCGATTGGCAGGAGGATGGATTTTCTCTTGCAGGAATTTCTCCGGGAGTTGAACACAATTGCTTCAAAAATTAACGATGCAGAGATGTCGTATATAATTGTTGATTTGAAGAACGAACTTGAAAAATTCAGAGAACAGATTCAGAATTTGGAGTAACTTTTTAGGTTGCAAATTTCAAAAGAATTTTTAAATCAATAAAAATTAATATGAGAAAGAATATTTATGGATAATAGAATGATCAACGTAGGATTTGGCAATTCGGTTGTGGCCAGTCGTATTCTTGCCATCGTAAAACCGAATTCATCACCAATGAAAAAATTAAAGGATGAAGCTAAAAACAACAACAGGCTCATTGATGTTACCGAAGGACGAAGAACCCGGTCAATTATAGTCTTGGACAGTAATCATATAGTTCTTTCGTCCGTTCAGCGTGAAACACTTACCCAGAGATTTATGCCCTCAACCATCGAACAGCGCATACTTGATGAGGCAATAGAAAGTTGACAATTGGGATTCTCTTCATAATTTCTGCTCCGTCAGGATCCGGAAAAACAACAATTATTTCAAAAGTGCTGAAGAGTCTTTCAGGACTGGCATTTTCTGTGTCACATACAACAAGGGAACCACGCATCAGTGAACAGAATGGCATTGACTACCATTTTGTGGATAACGCTACATTTATAGAAATGCGAGAAAAACACGCTTTTCTAGAGTGGGCAGAAGTACATGGGCGTTTTTACGGAACTTCGCAAGAGTCAATTCAAAAGCAACTTTCAAATGGTACAGATGTCATACTGGACATAGACGTGCAGGGAGCTGCTCAGATACGGAAAAATTATGAGTTACAGGGTGTGTCTATTTTTATAGTACCTCCTTCATTTCATGAGTTGGAAAGAAGATTGGTTGATCGTGGCACAGACTCTGCTGATTCCATAAAAGTTCGATGTAGTAATGCACGGATGGAAATAACCTCCTCGGATAAATTTGATTATCTGATAGTAAATGATTCAGTTGATGATGCAGTTGAAATATTACGTTCTGTAATCATTGCCGAAAGAAGTAAAAACAGACGTTTCATATCAGGAGCTCCTGTTGATATGAACAAATTCGTCTAAAATGACAAAAAATAATAAGCATAAAAAAGGGAGAACCAATTCAGGTAAGTACTGTCGTAAAGCTTCAAAAATTGAGAAGGAAAAAGTTTTTTGGGGCATTCATCCAGTACTTGAAGCATTAAAAATAAAATCCAATCAATTAAATGAAATCTTTGTAAATCCCAAAAGAATACATTCTAAGCTCCAAGAAATTATAGCTCGCGCACAGAAAGAGAATATCAAGCTTTCCATTGATTCAAAGTCCTTCAACAAACTAATTTGCGGAACCGGTATTGATAAAACTGTGCATCAAAATGTCGTCGCCATTGGAAAGCCATACTCAGAGGTGACCCTTTCTGATTTAATTACCAAAATTTCAATTAACGAATCTCAGAGCAAATCCCTTTCTATATTGGTTGCATTGGATAACATACAGGATCCGCATAATATGGGAGCAATTATACGGACGTCATTGGCTGCTGGTGTGTCCGCAGTGTTAATTCCCGAAGAGAGAAGTGCGCCACTGGGAGGTACTGCAGTTAAAAGTTCGGCCGGTGCTTTAATACATATGAATATTTGCCGGGTTAAAAACCTTGTTTCAGCATTAAAAATGCTCAAAAAAAAAGGTGTATGGGTTGTTGGAACAATTAAAGACAGCCCTTTGTCATTATATAAAACAGATTTTACCACGCCGGTCTGCATTGTTATCGGCAGTGAGGAAAAGGGAATACGATCCCTAGTCAGAGAACAATGCGACTATCTTGTCTCCATCCCAATGACAGGTGGTCTCGATTCTTTGAATGCATCAACATCTGCTGCTATTGTTTTATTCGAACTTGTTCGTCAACAACAGATGAAAAATCAGAACTAAATTGGGCAGAGTCATTTATATTAGATTATTTCTAAAGGGAGTAGAAATTTAATTTTTTTTGAAAGACACTAAATAACCTTCATCCTGAACACGCTATTTTCATCAATATCATAGTATTTTAAATATCTTTCACGAGGCAGTGATTTTTGTATTTTATCTGAAATTGTCTTCTTAACTTCATGATCCTGGCTGTATTCAACCAGGTGATTTGCATACGAACAAACAATGTTTTCGACGATTAAATAAAGTTCCTTTTTTGACGGAGTCTTGTTCCCTTTTGCCTGCATGGTTTCAGTAGTCTCTACTAGAATAATTCCTTCGATCAGATTAATTTTTTCTTGATCTTCCAGTAGAACTGCAGCCCACAATAGATGTTCAGTCAAAGGATTGATTTTTTTGTCACTACTCCAGAAGTGATAGGGAAGGTTAATGACGCCTAACTTTTTAGTGATTGCAACTTCTAATCTTTTTCGAAGAAGATCTGAAAGAAGGATGCTGGAATTTTTTAGTTTTTTAAAAATTTCTGTAAACATTTAGCGTGCATTGTCGACGATATTTCGTTTAAAAAATTACTATATAGCATTGATGTTATAATTCTAACTATATGCTCTGGAGGCATTATGCAAAAGAAAATAATTTTGATAATGACGATTTGTTCATTGATGATGATGGCTGTACTGCAATCCCATGCTACTATAATGGAACAGAATGACTCTCAGGGGCATGTTGTTTTTGATGATATTGCAGATCAAATCTGGTACTGGGATCTCCATTATTTTGCCGGGAATAAAACCTATGGTGAGCAGAGGGATCTTATTGATGATCTCAATTCTTTTGGAGATTCTGGATATTATGGATATGAAAACTGGCGAATGGCTGTATTAGAAGATATGAAAAAGTTATGGGAAAATGGAGTTGAAAATATCACTGATGTCTTTGGAGCAAGCTCAAAGCTTTACCCCGGTAATTGGATTGGTCGTTATGATATGAAAGTGGGCAGCATGTCCCATAGAATTACTTGGCTGACAATTCCCATTAGTGATTCGCATACAGATCTTTTAGATAACAGGGATTGGATTTTAGATAATGCGGATGATTTTGAATATCTGGGAGCTTGGGCAGTTGCAGAAAGGGTAAATCCGGTTCCAGAACCAACCACATTCGTATTATTAACTACAGGCTTGATCGGTTTGTTGGGATTTAAAAATAGAAGAAAAAATATGTAAATTTAAAAAGTTAAATATTAACAAGGGAAAGGCCTGGGTAAGGATTGCAGGCCTTTTTTTTGTTTAAACAATTACTTATTTTTTGATTTTTCTTGTAATTTTTTCTGTAGAAGTTCTCCAAAAGAGCCCAATGAGGAATCTGGTTGCTTGGTGGTCTTGGATAAATATTTTTTAACTTCATCGTCTTCAGTTTGTTTTTCATCTTCAGTTTTATTTGTGGCAAGATCAAGAGAAATTCGCTTATTTTCTTTGTCTAGCTTTTCAATTCTTACCTCCAGTGACTGGCCTATTTCCACAACTTCTCTCGGATGATTAATATTGCGGCCTTCGCCTAATTTCGAGATATGCACAAGACCGTCCATCCCTGATTTTAAACTGACAAACGCGCCAAATTTGGTAAGACTTGTAACAGTGCCGATATGGACTGAACCTGATGGAAAACTGTTTTCTAGGTCTTCCCATGGGTCGGGTAAGGCTTGCTTTAAGCTCAAACTGATTCTATTGTTGTCCCAATCTAGTTTCAATACAATAGCTTCAATTTCCTGACCGATTGCGAGAACTTCATGTACATCGTCAATGCGACTCCAACCGATTTCAGAAATAGGAATGAGGCCTTCAATGCCTCCTATGTCTGCAAAGGCGCCGAATTTTTGAATGGATGTAATAACACCATTTACAGTCATACCTTCAGAAAGGTTGTTCTTGAGATCTTCTCTTTGTATTTGTTGCTCTTCTTCAAGAAGAGCCCTATGCGAAAGTATTATATTGCGTCCATTTTCTGCATATTCAATAATTTTAAATGAGAGTTTTTGGCCAATGAGGTCGGCTGTTTCTTCAACCCGCCTCAATCCAATCTGGGAAAAGGGGCAAAAGGCTCTGATATTACCTGTTACTTTTATCTCATAACCTCCTTTGATTTCCTTCTCTACATCTCCTTCCACTGGTATTTGTTTTTCAAAGGCTGCTTCCAGGTGAGCAGTTGAAACATGTCCGGCCCCAATCTTAGAAGTAAATAGTTTTTCACCACCTTTAGCCGAAAGAAAAAATACTTTTATAGTTTCACCAACGGAAACAAGTAAATTACCATCAAGATCCTCGAATTCAGCTTTAGCGATATACCCTTCACTTTTTCCACCAACATCTAAAAAGAAGTATTGGTCTGATTCTCCAACAATTTTCACCTCTACTTTTCGGCCGGGTTCAAAAGGTTTACTTGTAGGTGTGGTCTGCTGGAACAGGTCGGCAAAACTTTCGCCATTAGATTTTTGATTCTGTTCCTTGCTTTTTGATTGATTTTCCTTCATTTTGCACCTGTGTGTAAGGTTGATCCAGCAAATGAAATTAATTTCAAATTAGATAATTTACTTGAGTAAAGGACGCTTATAGTAGGCATATCTTTAAATTTCATGTTTTCATCGGAAAAGTACGTGAAATTATTGGCACGAATGATAGAAAACACAATCATATTCTATTCTATTGATATTTAAAAGATAAGATCATTGCTTATATGAATATATCAAGATGATCATCGAAGAATTGATTTGAGTGCTCTAATACATTGATTATTGCTGGCAGGATCTTTTAAATTAAGACGGAAAAATCTGTCAGATAAACCTGGGAATGTTTCACAGTTTCTAATCATGATTCGATGCTTCAGCAATTCTTCTCTAATTTCATTTGCTCTGATATCTCCGGAAAGATGACATAAGATAAAATTTGCTGCACCTGGAATAACATCCAGATTTGGTAATTTATTAAGTTCCGCAATAAAATCAGATCGATTATTACCCAGAAAGGTGACTGTCTCATTAATATGAGGATCACCATTTTCAACCAGATATGCGCCTGCGATCTGCGCGAGACGATTTACTCCCCATGGTTTGTTTTTATTCATGAAACGTGTCAGATTCTGAGAGCTCGATATGAGAAATCCCAAACGCAATCCAGGTATACCGTATATTTTAGAGAATGATCGCAATAAAAAAATGTTTTCCGTAATCGGATAATTGAGCAGGGATTTTTCTTGAGTAAAGGGAAGATATGTTTCGTCAATTAAGAAATTTGATTCTTTGTGTGCAAGAATAAAATCATAAAGATCATCGTTGGAAGTTAGAACACCTGTAGGGTTGTTCGGATTGCAGACAAATATAAGCTCTCCGCCTTTTATGCATTTTTTAAGTTTATTGAGGTGAAGATGAAAATAATCTTTATAACGGAGGGTAAAGCTTTCAGGCACAGTGCCTGCCCATACACTTGCCTGTTGGTAGTCTGAATAAGCAGGATTAATTATAATGGAACGCACAGCGCCCAGAGCAGCAGGGACCGCATAGATAAATTCTGTTGTGCCGTTTCCAACAAGAAACTGCTCTGTAGCAAGACCATATTTATGAGCAAACATGTCTTTTAAGGTACCGCTTCCTGTTTCAGGCAGGTATGCGATTTCGCTAATACCGGATATAAGCTTCTGCCTTAATCCAGATGGAAAGTTCAAGGGAGAAAGGTTACTGCTCATATCTATAAGGTCCGACACTTCGCAGCCAATTGATTTGGCTGTGTCTATAATATCACCTCCATGAACAGTACTCATTTTGCGTTTTCTCTTTGATTATGTATTTGGTATATGAGAACTCTTTTTAAATTCTATTATGTATTGCCAGCGATAGAAATTTGTTATTTTCCGAAAAGATAAGCCTCTTTTTTACCAGGTCGTGTAGGAACGAGGAAAGATTTTTTTTACTAACAGACTGGAATTTATTGAGAATTTCTTCTAACCTTCGTATTTCCTTACAATAAAGATATATCTCTCTTGATTTGTTTTTCAGCCGATGGTGTAAAACCTTCTTATTAAGCAGTTCCTGACGTATTATAATATAATCTCCTCCATCTCTATATGAAAGTAAAGGATGGTCAATAGAACATTTATTCCTGTTTTGATGAAAAGAATGCCATTTTTTGATTTTAAGGATTACAGGGCGCCAAATATACCTTTGTTCAGTTCGATTACCGGTAGAGTAATTGACCATCAAGCGAAGATCATTTGAAATATCAGCAGGAAAAAGAACACTGGTGAGTGGGTGAGGCCGTATTCTTTGGATATTGTAATTTTCAGGATTATTAAATATAGGACTACCATAGCCAAGAAAAAATGAAGCAACGGATAGCGGCTTAAATGGCAGAACAAAATCTAAGTTAGCTAAAGTCTCTTCAACCTCCTCTCGGGTGCTGCCGGGAAATTCAGTTATAATATTTCCCTCGAGGGCTATTTTGTTATCAAGAGCATCTTTTAACGTTGCAATATTATTGATAACTGAAGTCCCTTTTCCCATTTTCTGTAACAGGGAATTGCTCAAGGACTCGATGCCAACTTGTATTGTAGTCAGGCCACCCTTTTTGTATGTAGAAAATATTTTGCGTTGTTCACTGCTTTTAAGGTTGGCTTTTATTTCGCCAAAGAACAAATAATCGTACCGCAGATCTGAAGTTTTTTGGAAAAATAAATTCGATTCTTTATAAGGTAAGGAATTATCAGAAAAAGAAAAATCCAGGCACGAATGTCGCCTGGCAAGCGTTTCTATCTCATTTATTACTTGTGAGTGTTTTTTGTTTCTGTAACCACACCATTGGACGTTTAAATTGCAAAAGGTGCATTTGCTCCACCAGCAACCTCGAGAAAACTCAATAGGCAGAACAGGAATAAAAGGTTCCGTGACAAACCATTTTTTCATCTGAACAAAATATTCACGATAGTCCGGAATTGGTAATGTTTTTAAGTTGTTAATCTGAGAAGTTCTCTTTTTTGTTTTTGCACGAATTTTGCTATTTTGATTGGTTGCAAAGTTTGTTTTCTGAAAAATGTTGTCAGGTAGCTCTGGTTTTCTGTTGGTAAGATGTTTGCATAATTGGAGCAACGGTATTTCACCCTCACCATCTATGACATAATCAATCTGGTCAAAATTTCGAAGAAGAGAAGAACCCATTTCACCGGCGCATGATGATCCGCCAAAAACAATTGCAAGATTAGGTTGAACAGTTTTGATATACTTTGCCGCCGCTAGTGAACCGAGAAGCTGATTAAAACATATAGAAAATCCAACAAGGTCATATTGATGCCAATTATTCTTTTTACCAAAATCACTCAGCTGTTCTCTTAAAGCTGTTACCACATATTCTTTATCAAATGCGGTGCGAATATTTTTATCAGCTTTACGTAAGGCCTTTTCAATGTATTTGAGAATGGGTATTCGAAGTTCCGGATAAATAACATATGAGTAAAGTGCCTCGCTGAGCCATAGGTCTTGTGATATCCAATGATATATTTGCGGACCGATTATTTTTGCTATTTCAAGATAAGGATGAATTGTAGTGACTCGCAGCCAGTCAGCTTTTTGTTCAAGATAGGCTTTAAGTGCACCTAACTGTATAGAAGGACGATTAAAAAGAGGCCATGGCATTGATATAAGAGCAATCTTATAAATATCATGCTGCAAGGGGGAGATTTTCTTTATTTCAGAGGACATACCTGCTTCAGGGTTTACTGTTCAATTATTTCGGTACCAGGAGGGGGAGTGAAAACGAAGGCATTTAAATCAGGAGTTGGACTTGAGTTTTTATTTGATTCATCAAATATTTGTATATTTGAGAATAAAAGTTCTGTAATAGATCCCGTATGACTGAAAATTTGCAATTTTTTTATGTTGAAGTTTTCCTTAGAGATCCATATGAACAGATGATCTACTTGAGGATGCAGTGAATTTGGGGTTAATTTTATAAGATGAGTATTCTCAAGATCATTTTTATCCTTGCCCGGTGTATGGATTGAAAAATCCTGCAATATGTTTCCAGTACCGGAAAAAAATGAATACGTAACATCAGATTGAAGATATTCTTTTGCTGAAGTGACTATCATTTGTTGATCTTTTTCAACATATATCGTGAGATTTTCTCCGTCACTTATCAAAATTTGTTTATCTGGAGCATAGTAGTCCCATCGCATTAATCCTGGTTTTTGAAACAGAACCTTACCTTTCCCAAATCTTTTTCTATTCATGATTTCAAGAGTGGTTTGCTGTTTGAAATCGGCGGAAAAACCTTTAGCACGGTCATATTTTTTCTGCAATTTTTCTGCTATTGCTTCAATATCTGCAGCATGGATATCTGAACGCTTTTCTTCTGCATTGACTGTATGAATTAATCCTATGAAAATAGATAAGGTGATAAAGATATATTTAGTAAGTATACGGGTCATTTTTTACCTTTTTTTATTGACAGATAATACTGCTGTTCTTTGTCCCGAATTAATTGTAAATGGGAAATTGCTGGTAATGTTAAATGATGCATGAAATTAATATATTAAGGTTTTATTAATTGAATTTTACGGCCAAAAATTTTGTGAGCAATAGATTTTGCAGACTCTGTAATATCTGAGACAAAATGAATATTATTGCCATTTTTACATAGTGTCTTTTCGAAGTCTGGATTGTTTTCAATAAAAGATCTTACCTCATTGGCAACGGCTATTGATGAATCAATTAATTCAACATTATTTTTTCCAATCCTTGGACGAATAATCTCTTTAAGCAAAGGATAGTGGGTACAGCCAAGAACCAACGAATCTATCTGCTTTAATTTAAGTGGAGTAATATAACGCCGCAGAATCATTTTGGTCTCACGTTTATTAAGCCAACCTTCTTCAACGAGTGGAACAAGGAGTGGGCATGCTTGTGAATAAACCTTCACATCAGGAGAAAGCTGTCGCAATTTTTTTTCATAAACTCCGCTGCTAATTGTTGCTCTAGTTCCAATTACTCCGATTCTTCTAGAAACAGACGATTTGATTGCTTCGGTGATTGCCGGTGTAATTACTTCAAAAATGGGTATATCAAAAAGTTCCCTGAGAAGATCAGAGGCCACACTTGCTGCAGAATTGCAGGCAATTATAACCGCTTTCGCACCTTTGCTGATAAGAAATTCTGTGTTTTCAATTGAGTATTTAATTATAGTTTCAGGGCTCTTGGAACCGTAAGGGGTCCTGGCGAGATCGCCGAAATATATAAAACTGTAAGATGGCATGGCTTTTTCTATTGAAAATGCAACAGTCATCCCACCAACACCTGAGTCAAAAATACCGATCATTGCTTACACATTATTGAATTTTGATGCTTTGAATGCCGAAGTCCAGATTGATAATAAAAGCTTTATTACAAATGAATATTTGTATGATTTCTATTGGTTTTGTTAGCCAAAATTTGCAGAGAATAAAGATTTAAGCCTGGACTCACCAGTAATAATATATCAATTTGTATTCCAGGTTTAGGTTTACTGTCGCAAGTATACAGTTAACCTCTAAAAAAGAATCTTGCTTCAAGTTGAAATGTTCAAGTAAATTCTTGGGGAACAATATTCGGTTGTTATTATCGCACTGGCAACTGTAAACCGTAAACTGTAAACTAGATGCTTTTTACTAAAACGTCTTAATTATTTTGTTGAACGTGATTTTTTTCTTTTTGAGATTGCCTTCTTAAGGTTTGCTGGTAGCCCTCTTTCTTTGCCTGATTTCTTTCTTCTTTCTGATAAAGACTTCGCACATAATGGTTGGCGTGTGGAAAACGAGTATTTTACTCTATATTCTTTGCCTGTTAAACCATGCGACTTCAGATGCTTTGGTGATAATATTTTAAATTCTTGTCCGCATTCGAGGCATATAATTTTATTTTTTAAGATTGATTTTTCAGGTTTTACATCAACAACAGGACTAACGATCTCCTCTAATTGTAAATTTGTTGCTTGATCACCTTTGCTTTCGTTTTGTTGCAACGATTGCAGCACATTATAGGTATTTTGCAATGCCAATGCAATTTCATTAGTATTCATATTAGTACTTCCACATTGTGACTGGACTATTTCTGCTGCCATTTCTACAAGAGTTTTTCCCATAGTTCACCTCCATGAAAATGGTAAATTTAAATGGATATTATTAGAAGAAAATTCTGAATTAGAAAGTACTGAAATACTATCCTTTAGAACAACATAATTCAATATCAGATGTTATTGATGATATAAAAAAAATGATAGGTATGCCAATATGAAAAATAGAATATACAGAGATTGCCAGAAACAAAGGAGAAGTTGACAGAAGATTTTGAGATGATTATATTCTCCGGTCGTTTCGAGATATAATGAATGTTACTCTTGGAATCATATGACCCCGTTGGTCTTTAATTGATATGATATACACTCAAATTTTTAGTTTTATAAGCCGGGAGATGTTCTAATGCCTATCTATGAGTATGAGTGCAGCTCATGCAAAAAAGTAGTAGAAGTAATACAGCGAATAACTGAAAAACCTCTTGCAACTTGTCCAGAATGTAATGGTAAAGTGACGAAACTTGTTTCCATGAGCGCTTTTCACCTTAAGGGTAATGGTTGGTATGCTGATGGATACAGTGATGCTAATTCCAGTAAATCCAATGGTAATGGCAAAAACGGTGGGACAAGCAGTGTGAAGGAGAAATCACCATCAGGGAAAAACAAGCCATCAGAGGCTGGAAAAGTTAAGAAAACGGAGGGAAAAAGTAGCGGAAAAGCTGCGGAGGCATAAATCCAAGAAAAATTATTTAGCGGTGCATTGCATCAAATTGTTGAATTTATACGCAGTCTATGAGCAATTCGAATTTAGGTTATTATCGCCATAGCATCCCCATAGCTGTAAAAACGGTAATCGGATTTAATTGCATATTCGTAAATTGCCAGTAATTTCTCCCGCCCAACCATCGCCGAAACAAGAAAAAGCAGAGACGAACCCGGAAGATGAAAATTTGTAATTAGGTTGTCTACCACCTTGAATTTGTAGCCCGGGAGTATATAAAGGTCACACCAACCCTCTGTTTTATGTACCGTGTGGTTTTCATCAGCCCCATATTCCAAAGCCCTTGCCGTCGTCGTGCCGACGGCCCAGATTTTTCCATTTTTTCGCCTGGTATTATTTATCATTTGAGCTGTCTCTGATGATATGATTACATATTCCTGATGTATTCGGTGGTTGCGTATATCTGTTGTTCTTACTGGTGCAAACGTTCCATATCCAACATGCAAAGTAATGCTTGCGATGTTTATGTGGGAACGCCTAAGTTGTTGCAGTAATTTTTCTGTGAAATGCAAGCCGGCAGTGGGAGCGGCAACAGCGCCAGTCTGCTTGGCATAAACTGTTTGATATCTGATTGAATCCTTTTCATAACCTTGACTTTCCCTGCGAATGTAGGGAGGTAATGGTACTTGTCCATATTCTGATAAAATTTCATCTAGCTTCCCTTTATAATTCAGTAGCACTTGAACCTTACCATCTTCCAGCAATTCATCGACGATTCCGTAAAGTCGGTCGCCAAATAACAGCTTGCTTTGTAATTTAGGCTTTTTTGAGCTTTTTAATAAACCTGTAACTTTGCTCTGATACCATTCTTGTCCATCATCAACCAATTTAGATTCAACTGTCATCGATCCATTGCCATAAGCAATTTGCGGGTGTTCTAATAAAAAAAGCTCTATTCTACCTCCGGTTTCCTTTTGTCCGATTATCCTGGCCGGGAAAACTTTTGTGTCATTAACAACCAGAAGATCACCAGGTTTAATAAACTGAAGGATATCTGAAAAGTTGAGATCAGTATATGTATCTGTTGCACGGTTAATAGCTAACAACCGTGCTTCATCTCTGTTTTCTGCAGGATATTGCGCTATGTTTTTTTCAGGAAGCTCGTAATTATATGACTGCAGATTATAGTCTAATTCTATAGACTTCTTAATATTTTCCATGTAGATTGTGGTACTTAAAGATAAGTTAGATTATGTTTGTCCCAATAAAATCTGAATTAAATTACGATCATTTCTCCACAACAATTGAAATTCGAATCCAGATTCTATCTTTCCTAAGTGATCGATAACCATTTTTCAATGGTGACAAAATCATGTTCCTTATTATTGCAGCTACAGAACTTGAAATGGCTCCATTACAAAACCATTTGGGAGATGTCAAGTCCATCCGGTTTTTTATTACTGGAATAGGGCCCGTGGAGACAGCAATGAGACTGGGGATTTTTTTGGCTAATTCTCAAGACAAAATTAAAGGGGTAATAAACATTGGAATTGGTGGAGCTTATCTGGGGGCTGGGTTAGACCTGCTTGACCTATGTCTTGCGGA
>CAMYJP010000031.1 GCA_947258675.1 uncultured Desulfobulbaceae bacterium
CTGTGCTGATGTCATACGGTTCGCCTTGATTATGTTGAAATCAAAACGATAGCAATGATGTTGCGTGGTTGTTAGATGGGGTTTGTTGAGCGCTTACGTTTGTTGAGCGCTTACTTAACCTCTACTTTTAACTTCGGTTATTAATGGGGGGATTACAGGCGACAAATACCCGATGGTCATTCAGTCCTGGCGCAGCAAATGGCCGACCTTATCAGCTTACTTCAAGTACCCTGAGTATGTACGGAAAGCGATTTACACTACCAACGCCGTTGAAGCTGTGCATCGCCAGTTCCGGAAACTGACGAAGACCAAGGGTGGTTTCGCAAATGAGAACAGTTTACTTAAGCTGCTTTACGCTGGTATCTTGAAGGCGTCAGAACGCTGGACGCATCCAATACAGAACTGGAATCTGACATTGTCTCAGCTGGCGATACACTTCCCAGGAAGACTGGATGAGCACATCAGCCTATGATAGCTATACGGCTGACACAGAGTTTTGAACACCCTCCGGATTTTAGTACAGTCTCTAGTGTCACAGTTAAACTTTTTCTGTAACAAAATAGATCCAGCAGCTATCTGAATCATCTTTATCTAGAGGCAAGGTTTGTCCATTTAACTGAAATTGTTCTAACAACCTAAAACCTGCTTCTGTTAACTGCTTGCCTTGACTATTTATATCAATATAATATGTGAGCAAACCGAAATTACTCCCACTATCATTTAAAATCGCATAATTTTCATTGCGCACTTCCTTCGACGATAGCTCTTTTCTATTATTCACTTGCCTGAAATAGTTTATTATATTTCTAACCAACTCAACCGGGTTATACGTAAACTGTAGCGATGGTTGAGTAACAATATTTTTAAATTTTCGATTGTGCGTTGAAAAAACGAACACGCCCCCTTTTTTTAGAACACGATGTATTTCCATTAGAGCCTGTATACGGCCATCATGATCGATGTAATCTATTCCATTATATGAAAATATAACAAAATCGAACTCGTTATCACCAAAACAACTGAGATCTCTTACATCACAATGCTTAAACGCTACACTAGGATATTGGTGTGCACAGAAATCGACCATCGGCTTTGAATAATCCACACCAACATATCGACTGGTAAAATTACGAAAATAGCTACTTGTTCTTCCTGCACCGCAACCAATATCTAAAATATTTTTTCCATAATAGGCTTCTTTATATTTAACTAGAATTGATACTTCTGGCGCTTGAAGTGTTGTGTTGACATATGAACGAACACAACCACTACTTGAATACAATGCCTTATTAATTAAATCAAGATTCACAATATTATCCCTGCCAGTTCCCACAATATTTTGTGTGGCAATAAGACTTACCATCACGTTAATAGCCCTAAGCCTCTGAACAAGCGCCATTAATCTTTAAATAGCCTCGTAAAACATACATTGTCCGGCTCATGATGAGCCAATATGTTCGCCATCGTATGCTGACACAGAGTTTTGAATGCTCTCCGAGTACTGAGACACGCTGGCCTAAACTATTTATTTCCTTTTCTCGCCTGTAGAATAAAAAACTTTCCAGTCGTAAATTGTAGATCTGTGTAACCCCATTTTAATAGCAGTCTTTCGATTCCTCTTCTTGTTTGAAATGACTCACACCGACAATTTTTTAAAGGATATTGAAATTGCCGCGATAAGAAATGCAAACTTAGTCCATTAATCAACACATACAACCTATATAAGCAATCCTTCGCATCCGCACTCATAATACTTCTTTTCACATCCTTTGACAGCATTGAAAATGGGTGAAGCACTACCCATAATCGACCACCCGGCTCAAGCAATCGAGTAATCTCCTTAATTGCAACAGGTATATTCATATAAGGCAATGCCACTCTGGAAAAAATCATATCAAAGGCATCATCCCTAAAAGGCAACTGCTCTCCTTTGCAATTTACATAGTGGATCTCATGTCCAAGCTTATTTCCGTAGCTTAATGCCTCAAAGTCAACATCTACACCGACACATATTTTGCCTGAAGGTGGGTTCATGGCTATAAGTGTCTGTCCAATCCCGCACCCTATATCCAATATACTCTTCGTGCCTTTATAAATAAAAGGGATTAGGTGAGATGGATCATCAGACCGCAGCGCAATATCCAACTCCTTTATGTGGTAGTCAATTGTTGACACAACACACCTGAGAAAATAATTGACCATAGAAAAGTAGCTTTTTCTTTAAAGAACATGCGTCCTTATACATGAAAGTCTTCCTTTAATTCTTCATAAGATCCTAAAAATTCTTTTTCATATATCGAATCAACATATTTTGGCTCAGGAGCATTTTTCCTGACGACAATATCCTTATTCCAAGTCCATCCTTTGGCTTCTATAGTCGCCCTTATCTTGTTATTCAATTTCTCAGTTGATTTATAGCACGAAATATTATTCATTGCCCATTCACGAGGGCTTTTAGGGCACGCCTCTATCAACGCAAAAATACTAGATGCTATATCTTTCTCTTTCACCAACAAACCAGTATGTTTATTGATATTCAGTTTTGCTCCACCAACGTGATCTCGCAACAATATTACTGGTAAGTCGCAAAATAAATACTCAGACACCGCTCTATTACAACCTTCTTTGTTACTCAATAGAATTCCTACCCGAGAACTTCCAACGATTTTTATCACTTCTTCATGAGGTATTCGTTCAAATATATCAATCTGATCCAGAACCCCATAATATTTAGCAAGTTTTTCGATGAATTTTCTATCATATCCTTGATAAGGCACACCAATTAGTGCCACTTTTATCTTTCGCTTTAGCTTACACATCTGCGAGAACAGCAAGTAATGCTTTTTCCAAGGTGCCCAGTTAGAATTCATGACTAGATCATATTTCTTTTCTGTATTGTCATCGTATATAACGTCATCTGGACTAACCCAATGACAAGCCCCCAGTTTGACTGGAATCAGATTACTACCTAGCCCTGCCAATAACATATAATCATCGTCCGTCGCTGTTAATATGAAAACAGGATCGGAATATTGGGTATATTGCAAAAACATATCATTACAAACCCCTGTCCATGACGGTTCTAGCACTAGATAATACTTTTCCATCAGTTTTTCCACATCAAATGCTGAAATAAATGCGTCAATAACTGGATTGAACTTAAGCAGAAGTACACCTTTCTCGTTTCCTGACGGCGACTTAAGAATAAATATCCGAGCCCCTATATGCTTAACTAGGTCTACACCCGCTTTTTTCTTCCACGTGATAAGTCTTTTACGCAAAATATTCGACACGTATTTTGAACTTATATTTTTTATATAAACGCTGCGAGAACCGCGATGCGCTCGACAGAAGCTCTTATACGCCAATTTTTTTAAAAAAAACGCATTTGTAATCACAGCAAAAATAAATAACGCATTTGCAAATAGTCCTTCGATGGCCAAACTATTTTGTATCCGAAACATTAATATATTAATCAGAATCACATTAGCATCTCAATTTATAATTAAGAAAAATTTTCAAAAATAATTACACTATATCCATGCCATATATAAAGTCATATGGCATGGATTTCTCTTCACTCAACAACACAGTACCATCACACTTAACCACTTCCACTCTGACCTTTCCTTTACCACCTATAGCAATTTTTCTACATTTATTATCGCTTTCATTTGAAATTGTAACCTTTTCGAGGTTATCAGCGTGCAGCTTGACCATCTCAGTCAACCTGAAATGCAGTACAGTTTCAGTATCAGTATCATTATCATTATCATTATCATTATCAATGTAGACCTCAATACAATCCTCCGATCCTTTTTCTACTCGAAAAACTTTGTTGCAATAGAATTGTTTGTTTACAGGCTTTCCTATCACAAAATCGCGATAATCATTCGGGTTTCCTGTTTTTCCTGCCTCCGCTGCCTTTACAAGGTTATATGCTTCCCTTGCAGAAACATAATGAAGTCTATAACCATCTTTCTTATATTTACTTTCCAAATCAGAAAACATTTGATCTAATTGACTTGAAAGAAATGATTCCATATGCTGTACTCCATGAGTATGCAGCTTTATAAAGACCCAATTAGGCTGCTCCTTAACTGTGACATTCGCTTTCTCCCACGCATTAATTCTTTCTTTAAAATATGGTGTAAAACTCTCTAGTGATGAGTATTCGATAATACCGTGTCTCCAGTCGATATATAGAGGACCTTGAAATAACATCAAATCACCTGAAGGTAGTTTCCCTACTCTAACATCAACTCCTTTATCATATGATTTGGGTTCGGGCGTGTCAGTAGCATAATATATGTTATTTACCATTCGTGGCTGAGCAGCATTCCCAAAGGCAGGGAAAGTAAAATCGCAATAACAGCCTGCTTCTTTCAGCAATTCAATTTCATTATTCACACCACTGAACTCATCATTACGGCATCCGTTATCTAGCGCCCAATCACCTGCAATATATCCAAAGAATCTAGGGGCGCTTCCATCCAAAGAATACATCGCGCCAACCTGATTAAACCAATTTAACCCATTATCCAAGGTCTCTTTAAATTTCTCTGAAGTACTATATCCATGATGTAAGTGAAACTCAATCTCACCATTCCCCGCAAATACATACTTACTAAGGATCTTAATCGCATCTATGTTTGGATAATCATAACGATAAAACCAAGTATGCTGAGGATTACGACCGTCAGAATCACTGTGCTTTTTTATAATATCATTATGGCGGGCACACCACTCATCGACCTTACGTATACCGACCTCACCTTCACGCTTCGAAGGCTCATAATGATCAACCACAAAAAAAACAATGTCTACAACACCATCTTCTCGGCCATTCTTTTTAATACTGCTGAAGAAATATGCAGGCAACCAAATATAAGTTTTCCACTTCAATAGTAAAAAAAATATCTTTATTCTATTTTTAAGTGTCTTTATCATGCCTCGTCTATTGCTTCCACTTATTAGTCATTTCTGACTTCACGTATCTATACTTGCCTGACTTATCTAACTCTATCTCATCCACCTGAAGAAGACTCACTTCGATCTTGTCACCGACAATGCTCTTAAACTTAATTCGCAGCATTTCCTCAACCGATTTAGCTAATCTTTCTCCTTCATAATACACGTAAATAGACATGTCACTCTTCTGCACAATCTGGAATTTAACATCTAGGTTTGCTTTATTTACAACCTCAACGAAAAGATAGCCAGGTTTTGGATTATTACTTTCATCAAGTAAAATATCTCGATCACGCCCCAAGATCTGACGCAATACTGGCAATGCCACACCGCATTCACATATCCCGTTTCCACCACAAATTGCCAAATCACCAATTTCATAACGTATCATAGGCATTGCCTTATTAAATAAATCAGTAATTACGATACGTCCCATTTCTCCTTCGCGTACGCTTTCTCCTTTCTCATTAAGTAGTTCAACATAAACACCGTCTGAGTACACATGAAGCCCTTGTCTCTTTAAACACTCAGCTGCGATAACACCAGACTCTTTCGTTCCATATTTCTCATACACTGGCGCCTGAAATACACTCTCAAACAGATCTTTTTGATATTTATAAAGGTTTTCACCTGTGCAGGTAATCGCCTCGATACCCTCAACATATTTACCAGTCCTGTTTAGATATTCAGCAAAAATCATGAGCGAATTTGGAAAAGACTTTATAAATTTCGGTTTATATTGTCGAAATTCTTCATAAAAATCATCCAAATATACATCATCAACGCTAGATGGATCAAAACGCAGCAAACGCTCACATGTTGCATTGCGTATTCTTGCCTTTAGTTTGTGAAGCTCACTCTCATGATGAGATGTAGAGACAAATAGTGCTGATTTGACGCCAATATTATATCCGTACCATTTATCAAAAAACAGTTCCTGCGCCTTTCTACGATGAATACATTCCCTATCACGGAAAAACTGCATCGGCACACCTGTTGAACCCCCAGTGCTTGCTTGAAGTAAAGCCTCGGCAGGTATCGCCTGAGAAACGAGTTCTTGAGATCGACTGCGTATGATGCGCTTAGTTAGAATCGGTATCCTTCTGATATCCTCCACGGTTTGAATATCACTAGGACTTATACCGTTTTGATCCAACAGTTCTTTGTAATACGTTGTATTTGTATACGCATAAGTAATAATTTTTTTTAGGGAAGAAAGCTGCCTATCTGCAATCTTATCCGCGTTACTATAATTAAGAGCCCCCACCTTCCTTATGATCCCCAAGACGTCGAAATTACCACCTCTCTTCATCCACATCGGAAAAAATAAGTTTTTAACCAGATATTCGTATATATTCATAATATGTGCGACCAGTACTTTCTATCTAGGGAATTCCTGAACAAGCCCCATTTATCTTCAAATAATTTCGTAAAACACACATTGCCCAGCTCATGATGAACCAATATGTTCGCCATCGGCGGGTTTCAGGCGCAAGCCTATATAGCGGCCATTTCTTTTCTCGCCATATACAAATTTGATAACGTAGATAGCGCAAATACTTGTGACACACTCTTCGCTAGGCCTTTGTATCTGACTTTCCTGTAGCCCCTGATGCTTTTAACTACTCCGAAGGCATGCTCTACTCGTGCTCGGCTTCGATTACTTTTACGGTTAAAGGATAGGTCGGCACCGTTGAGTCTCTTTCCCCGACTCGCTTTTCGATTAGTTCGCCAGGTCACGCCTGTTGTTTCGTACTTCTCCTTGCGCTCGGCACTGACATACGCTTTATTGCCATAGAGGATACGTTCTTCACCGTGGATAAGATCCCCCGTTACGGTGGCGTTGTGCACTGAGGCGTCGGTGACCACAACACTATGAATACGCTCCTGCGTATCACTGCCAACGTACATCTTCTTGCCAAAGTACCACTGGTTTTCTTTCCTGACTTGCTCCATATCAGAATTACGCTGGTGCCTCTGATTCTTGGTTGAACTGGGCGCCGACACAATACTGGCATCTACGATGGTTCTTTCGCTCAGGATAAGTCCATATGTCGATAAACACTGCTCAGTCACTTCAAACAACTTTTCGGTTAACGCATGCTTTTCCAGAAAGTGGCGAAAACGATAGATCGTGTTATCTCCTGGAATCTCATCAAATCTTACCAGTGCAAAGCTACGCATCGCTTCAACATTATAAAGGCTATCTTCTATCGCCGGGTCACTCAGTTGATACCACTGTTGCATGAAGTAAATGCGCAGCATGATTTCTACTTCGATAGGACGGCGCCGGCGGTTACCGCCTTTTGGATAAAGTTTTCGGGTAGGTTTAAGCATCCGGCTCCCACGGCATGATGCTATCCATTTCAGCCAGAAAGCGCTCATTGTGCGTCGTTATCTTATTGGATTGATATTCCAGTTCTGAAAAGCTGCTTTGTTTCATTTGTTCAACCCGCATTGATACATTTTAGATATTATCTCAGATTTTATGACTTGCCAGAGGCTCCCTAGTTAAAGATGAAACAATAATCTCTTCTAGATCCAGAGAGACTTCCAAAGGAACGGGTATATTGTAATCATCCTTATATTCAAAAGTATCCTTTTCTTGATACTTATAATGATGCCATACAGGAGAAAATTCAGACACCAAGCACTTCTCGCCATCAAATAACATATCGATATTCAAGCATGTTGCGTCTAGCTTTTTTGCTAACTCCACGGACAAATTAATTGCGTTTTCGGGTACATAAGACCATACACCAATACCACCACTATCTATATTCATTTTCCACATTTTTCCATCCGCTTTTTCCCGCCAATGAGCCTCAACGACCTGTCCGTCGACCACTACTACTTTTAAGTCTCGATCATGTGGAATAAAGCGTTGAGCTAAAAGCGGGAACGCATAAAAGGGGTAACTCATGCTCTTCTTTTTTATGAGCCAAAATAAAAACTGCCTGCTCATCAAATTTTGAACGATATGCTTAAATCCCGATCGCGAGAAGTAATTAAGCCTGGATAGCTCAAACACATCCTCAAAGTCCTTGCTATTTTCGATTAACCTGACAAAATCACCTCCGGCGCCATATCGATTCTTTACCACTAAAGGGAAACCTAATTTTTCCTCTATTATCTTAAGACACGCCTTTCCTGTAACCGCATATGTTTCTGGCATCGGGACTTTGTGTGCTTTCAAGAATAGATACTGAGGATATTTGTCTGCGTAAAACGACATAAGGCTTGGGGAAGGAAATATTCTAATATGAGGATGCATCAATGAAAGATGAGTCAAATTAATCTTCGCTTTATACAATGCGTCCGGATGACTTGATACAAACTCAAAAGCTGGAAAATAGATTGCCATATCGACACCAGAAAAATCGAAATCCAACCATTTGTCATCATTGAAATCCAATACAACGACATCAACCCCTTTACTTTCAAGTTTTTTCTTAAACGCATTAAACCTTGTATGAGACTTAAACAATACCGCTTTCATCATTCAACTAGCCTCTTATCGCTTTATAGATAGAACACGTTTAGCCAGTGCATCAATTGAGCTTACGACATTAACACCTAGATACTTCTGCTCAGTGACAACTATTGGTAATTCGGTGCACGCCAATACAATAACCTCGGCACCTTTTAAAACAAGCTCATTGAGTGCAATTGATAATTTTTCATGTGCGTAATTCCTATTAAACCCATGAGACTTAATTCCATATTCAGTGTTATAAATCACATCTTGTACATATAAATTCTGTATGCCCTCACTTGGATATATAATCTCCCTATCCTTACCCTGCCAACACTCATCGTAAACCTTTGAGTACACAGTCCCATTTGTCGCAAGAACACCCAATTTACCCTTTCCTACAAAACGCTCTTCTATTAACCCGCACACTTCACGTACAACATGAACCACTTCGATTTTCGACTTATTATCATTTAGTATGCTTATTATCTTATTAAAGATACTCCGCGCATGGCTAGTATTACACGCCACGATAACATGTGTAGCACCAATTGAGTCAAGCTTCAAAATAACATTCGCAATCTCAATAGCTGGATTGGTATTTAACTTACCCAGCAAGAACTCCGTCCGGTCTACAATTTTAGATGGATATGACGCTAAAATAATACTCGGGTAATCTTGATCTTTATTTGATGCCGAAAACTCATATAGTTTTTTATTCAGCTCAACACCAGCTAATGGGCCCACACCACCTACTATCCCAATTACTTTATTAGTTACTTTCATTTACGATCTTTTCACTTTAATAAGATTTCTCACAGAACGAATTTCATCTCTGTTAATAACTCTTAAAATCACCAATAGGAAACCGTATAGGCCACACGAAAATATAGATGCGGCCACCTGAACAACGATGTTTTCATTATCGTCAACAATGATAAAGAAAATGCAATACGTACTTACGCCAATAAAAATAATTTTTGCTAGCCTAGCATACTCATAACTAATCCTATAAAACCTGTTTGAGAACAATGTATTGACTACTAAAAGTGAAAAAAACACCAGAACACTTGATATAGCCGCACCTACAATCCCATAATTAGGAACAAGCAAATAATTAGCAACAACCGCTACAAACGCAGCTATGCTAAATATTAGCGGCTTATACTTTGTTTTCTTTGATATAAGTATTCCTGCATCTGCCAAACATGCCATGCCATATAACAAGGAAGCCAGACAAACAAGGGGGACCACTTCAATCGACTGTTGGTATTCATCAGCGGAAATAAGAGGAAGAATATAATATGAAGATGTACTAATAGCTAATGCTAGAAAAGTGGTGATAATTACAAATATGGCAAATACTTTAGCTATTATAACTGGCCCATCATCTTTAGTGCAGTTTTCAAAAATAAACGGCGACCATATTTTATTAAACGGTTCCATAACCAGGAGCACACTAATCATTCCTATCTTTGCAGCTAAAGCATATATACCCACTTCTTCTAACCCACCATACTTGGAAAGAAAATATCGATCTGCACTTGTTATAATGTACATAAAAAAAGCCGCCGGCAAATAGGGAAGTCCAAATTTCAACATAGATATCAGTACATCTTTGGATATTTTTATGCCTGCCCAGCTAGAAAGCTTTATGTAAAACACCAACGCCATCGACGACGAAATAATCAGTTGAGAAGATAATATCCCTTCTACATTATAGTCATATATCACCAATGCAATATAGTTAAAAGTTATAAAAAGGACCGCCTTAATTATGGAAATGGTCACATACAATGTAGACCGCATCTGCACTTGAAGAGTTGCCATCCCAATATTGAAAACCATTTCGAATGGTATCCAGGAAAGCAGTAGATAAAACAATAAGTCTGATGACTTACCATTAAAGAGCTGATCATTGGCTATAAAAGTAAGTGGATAAAAAATCAGCACTATAAAAAGACTACTTATTAGGGAAAAATGCAATCCCGTGGAAGTAACAGTCTTTTTCCACTCAACATCTTCATTTTCGAAATAATGACGTATATAGGCTTGCCTTGTTCCCATAAAAGCAACAAGAATCATAATGTCTGCGATTTTATTCAGAATTTCATATGTACCATACTCTCCTACTGCTAGTGTATTTGTATATAACGGTAGTAGTAATAATCCCCCCGCCGCGGTGACAGCCGATCCTATTACATAAACAGATGAGTGTTTAAACAATCCGGCGATTCTTTTGCTTTTACTTTCACTCACCAAAGAGCCTCATTGTCTTAAATATATCAGCCTTCCTCTAATGGAAGCGGATACCAGTAACAAAAGTATGATGAGGTATACACTGTACAGGGTGTGCGCAAACATTCCGTACATAAAATAAGCCACTATCATTGTCACTAGTAATCTTGATAACTTATTTAAGTGTATATCCTCCCCTCTAACACTCATTGAACGCGCACTCTGTATATATCTAAATAGAAGCAAAAAAAACAAAATCGCGCCAATACCACCAATCTCCGATACAACCTGCCCATACAGATTATGTAGTTGAAGTATTTTTACCTCCCCCTCTTCATCATAATAATCATCGTGATACTTGACTCGCGCATACGCCGATCCTCCTGGGCCGATTCCAAGAATTGGATTTTCAATAAAGAGTCTCCAACCATCTTCCAATCCTTCTAAACGACTCTCTGCTGAGCTCTTAGCGATTTCCTCGCTTCTGGTTAATTCTTTTTCATCTCCATCAAAAAAAATACTCGCGTAGCGATCTGTCATTGACTCTGGCAGATAAAATGAGAGAACTATCACTGCTATGATTGCTGAAAATATTAATCTAAACGTAAATATATGCCTGTAAAATTCAAATAGAATATATACAAGCGCCACAACCAAAGCTCCCCGCGTACCGCTAAATACAATTGATAAAAAACACAAACAGAACGAACCAATGGAGAGACTTTTAATCCATGTCTCTTCCGACAGAGAATAAACATATACAGTCATCGGCAGCACAAACAATCCCAACAAACCAAAACCGTTTGCACTACCCAGCCCACCACCACTCCACACACCAACAATCCGTTTAATTCCTTGTTGAAAAACGTAACTCCCTCCTAACATGAAGTCTACCCATGAGTGCAACTGATACAGAACTAATGCAATCATTAACCCCAAGATAAATGCGTTTAACTTTTGAATATTATCAATTGCCATTACAGCAAGCATATAGACTACAACGAGCTTCCAGTAACTCTCTACCCACAGTTGTGCATGAGGAACATTTTTATAAGCTGACAAGGCATAGCTCAACATCTCGACTAGAAACAGCGCTAAGACAATCTTTTGGACAGAATCAAGCTCGAATTTTAATTTATGTTTAAGTACAATTGATAACAATAGCAGGAAAACTATTATTTTTTCAGACTGCATGTCGCCGATAAACTCGAATCTAATTTGAGGTGTTGCTATTCGTGCCCAAAAAAATACTACCAACAAGACAACAGAAGTATCAAATCGATAAAGCTTATTTTTCAACCCCTTGTTAGTATCAAAATCAGACATTATCAGCATCCCCAGCAATCCAATAATGCCCCCCATTCTTTAGAAAACCATCACCTTCCGTCCTGAAATAAGCCAAAACAGGCTGCAAACCACCTCTTGCTTGAAACTTCTTTAATTTTAGAGACCTGGAAAGTTTTGAGTCAACATCTGTTGCAATAGAAATCGAAATAATTCTCTTGTCGCTATAATAGTGGCTAACAAGATAATCTATTCCGATAGGAATGGCGCTATCATCCAATATAAGTGCATCTACAACATTAACCACTCCATCGCTCTTATACAGTATAAAAATACATATAAGCGACTGATCAACTTTTGAATAGACCTTGAAATTTGTATATTTATGAGTAGGGCATTCTTGATATCGCCAAACAATATAATCTAGGCTTTTCTCTACAACACCACCTGAACTATGTTTGGCACTATCTATAAACTGCTTATCACGAGTATCGTGCTCCTTACTTTCTATGGCCCTATATTTTCCCAAGTGTGGTAGCATTCGGCACTTTAGGAGTATCCCTACTATCCAGTTGAACGGACAAAGTAAAAAAGAGATCTTGCTATATTGTGGTACTCGCTTTTTAAAATATCCGTCAATATTTAGAAGAAAAATAAAGCGCCTCATTACGGCTACTTCTTTATACCCTACTCTAATGAAGATCGGATATGACTTTTTATTTGGAAACGCCAAAAAAACGTCAACGCCACTAAATGCGGACACGACGCTTCTTTGAAGAAAAAGTGCAGGCCCAGCAGTACGATTTTCTTTATCAATTACAAAATCGGCTAACAATCCAGCTGTTTTAAGTTGCGCATCTTTCATATAAATCATTTTTTTTCTGACGCCACCTACCCCGACACAGGAGCCACTTTCCAAGTCTGTAATACAATAGATTTTGGACACTTCTTGATCGTTGTAAAACCATTTAGTCTTATTTTCAGCATTTTCCTTAGTAATATTTAGGCCATCCATCCATAACTTTACATAGCAATCGTTTTCACACTCTTTGAATACATATCGTTTCATGCTATTTACTCTAAATCCTTATCTAAGGAAAGAACAAGGCCTTAGCTTTAAATAATGAAATCGATGCGCATCTCAACGCCAGTCCGTGCAAGCCGCATCATATCCACCTTAGCCG
>CAMYJP010000032.1 GCA_947258675.1 uncultured Desulfobulbaceae bacterium
AAATCCCTATATTTCAAGCACAGCTGGTTGCTGAGCTTGATGTGGGTGGTCCTTGCCTGCGTAAATTTTAAGTTTTTTCAATTGTGCTCGCCCCAAAGTGTTCTTGGAGAGCATTCCTTTCACTGCCTGACGCAGAATGCTTTCAGGCTTTTTCTCAAGAACTTCCTTGGCGGTCTGCTCTTTTATCCCACCGATGTATCCGCTATGTCTATAATATTTTTTACTGGACCATTTGTCGCCAGTCAGCTTAATCTTATCGGCATTGACGACTATAACGAAATCACCCACATCCATGAAGGTGGAGTAGTTTGGTTTGTGCTTGCCCCGTAGCCTTAAGGCGATCTCAGATGCGAGACGGCCAAGTACTTTCCCCTCGGCATCAACAAGGTGCCATTTTTTCTCAATTTCTTTAATAGGGGTAAGAAAGGTTTTCATTTTTTATATCCTCAAAAATAATCTATTCAAAAAAAAATCTAGCTGGGTAAGGTTCCTAATCTTGCAGATACCTTTTCGGTAACCCTATATTTATAAAACGGACTGCCTGGCCTGTCAATAAAAAAAGGTCCGAACTTTATTCGAACCTTTAGTTGTTTAACAAAGTGTCAGGGTATCAATGGAGCGGGAAACGAGATTCGAACTCGCGACTTCAACCTTGGCAAGGTTGCACTCTACCACTGAGTTATTCCCGCCCAGTTAACTAGTGTCCACCCGGGAAGGATTTATTTCCGGATGGCTACCCTAAGTTGTTTCCAGTTTGGAAACGAGCAATTTTGAGCAAGTTCAAGGAAATCAAATAATTGCCCTAAAGGATTTCCTCTGGTCATGCGCAGTCATATATAAATACGTCGCACAAACAATTATGAAGATTGACGCAGAATTTGCTTAAAAGGGCCGTTTCTGGATGGAAACAAACTATAAAATAACGGTCGCGAATATAATCGAGCATGACGGATTATGTCAATAAAAATGTGCCGATTCCGCTTATATGAGATTTTCCCCAACCATATATTTTTTAGGAAATAGGGCAGAAGGGTATTGCCAGTCACCCGGACACATTGTATAGGTAGGAAAAACAATCTGTAAAACTAATTTTTTCCTGTTCGTTTAAATGATTAGTGATCACAACGATTCATCTAATGCTGAGAATTAGAAATATCTGGGAAACTGCAGGCCAATGAAATGCGAGATCAACTGATCACAGAGGATAGACATAATGTTTACTGGTAATTACAGTATCGTAATGCTAAGAGTATAACATTTTATCAGCAGGCATAGGTGTTTTATTTACTCGGGTAGGTTCCGAATACTTTTTAGTTAGGTGAATCAATAGAAACGAACAGCACAATATTAATTCCAAAGAAAGGGAGTCCTTTCATGGCATCTTCGTTGAAAAGAGAAGGGCAGGTGCACCGTAAAACCAAAGAGACAGAGATCAAGCTCTCATTGTGCATCGACGGAAAAGGTCAGGCAATAGTTAAAACAGGGGTTTCCTTTATGGATCATATGCTTACCCTCTTCGCTGTTCATGGATTCTTTGACCTTGAAATTAATGGGTCAGGAGACACTGAGGTTGATGACCATCATACCGTGGAAGATATCGGTATATGTCTTGGCCAGGCACTGAAAGAGGCTCTTGGCAATTTTTCAGGTATCAGCAGGTACGGTTCCAGTCTGGTCCCTATGGATGAGACACTGGCAAGAGTTGTAGTAGATTTCTCCAATCGGCCTTTTCTGCATTATGATGCGCCTGTTGTTGATCAGAAAGTCGGAAGTTTTGATACACCTTTGGTTAAGGAATTTCTTCGAGCCCTCTCGCTGCATGGTGGTCTCGCTCTCCATGTCGATGTGCTGCACGGTGAAAACGGACATCACATAATAGAGGCGATATTCAAGGCATTGGGTCGTGCGCTTAAAGAGGCGTGTGCCATAAATCCAAGAGTAGACGGCCCCCTTTCATCCAAAGGGGCATTGTAATAATATTCCATGGAAGAAATTGTGATATCGCAATGCTGTCTTACATTCAAGTTACGATAATGGAGATTCATCAAATGATATCCTGGCGTATAATTTTAAATATTATTTTCTTATTTACTGTTAGTACGTTTATTTCCTGTGCAGGTTCCGGTCCGACAAAAAAAACAAGTAGTTCTGTCGAACTTGATATAACGGTGAATTCAATTCTGGTCCTGCCGGCAGAGATAAGCTTTGATCATGAGGCCCAATCTCAGCCCACTGATGCCAATCGACTTGCGACAGGCCAGGAAATATTGGATATGCTGTTTGCTGAATATTTTTCTGGCAGGAACGATATCAGAATGATGTCCCGAAGTGAATACGAAGGATTATTTCTGGATGTAAGCACCAGTCAGGCATCTCTGGCAAGGGAGACCGGTAGAGTGATGGGCAGCGACGGGGTTATGATGAGTACGGTAAGGCGCTATGTCCCCCGTGATTCATCTAAATCAAGGCCTGCCTCGGTATCATTTGATTATAGGTTGCTTGCTGTAAATACCGGCCAGGTTCTCTGCTCAGGCGTTTTCGATGAAACACAACAAGCCCTGTTTGATAATATGTTTTCTCTGAAACGTGCCTTTAGCAGGAAGTTCCAATGGATATCTTCTGAAGAGTTAGCCAGGGAAGGAGTCATAGACAAGCTTGACGGTTGTCGGTATCTTAGAAGAGGGGAAAAATAGATTTAATGAGTGTTTTGAATAAAGCTGTGAACCAGAGAATAGGGCGGGCAATGCATCTTTATAAAATGCTGGACAATGGCGATCGCATTTTGATAGCTGTATCAGGCGGCATTGACAGCCTGGTCCTGGCCTGGCTTCTTGATTACTGGCAGAAGAAAGCACCAATTACTTATGATCTGCTGGCCGTCCATCTTGATATGGGATTCGAGGAGACCGGTAATGTCGGGCACTTGGTTGCCGAACAACTTAGTCGCTTATCAGTTCCCTTTATGATAGAGCAGACCGATTTCGGAAGGAAAGCGCTTGCAGCGGAGAACGGTAAAAGCACCTGTTATCATTGTTCCAGGCAAAGGCGTAACCGGCTGTTTGAAATTGCAGCCTCCAATGGTATGTCCAAGATTGCCTTTGGGCACCATAAAGATGACATTCTCGAAACATTTTTCCTGAATCTTTTATATGGTGGCAATATTAGCACTATGGTACCAAGGCAGGACCTTTTTGGCGGGAGTCTTTCTCTAATCAGGCCTCTGGCTTTTGTTGAAAAAAATGAAATATGGGATATCGGTTCCGCCCTTGGTATTAAACCGGTCAAAAATCCTTGCGTTTTTGATGGTCAATCAAAAAGGCAAGAAATCCGCAGTCTTCTTGATTCCCTTTATAATCAAAATGCTAAAGTGAAGGGTAATGTGTTTGCCGCATTAGGAAATATCCGGCAAGGCTATCAATTGAATGGCATTGCCGATAATGCAAAAGAAGGCTATGCGCACAGCCCTTGATTGTCTTCCATGTTTCCTCAGACAGACACTCCATGCTTCACGTCTGTGTTCAACAGATCCTGACTTTCATAAAAATAATATGGATGGAGTTTTGTCTATAATTGCAAGCATGGATCTTTCTCAGACCCCGCCTGAAAATTCTGTTCAGATTTACAGCATGATAGCTGAGCGTTCTGGCCAGGCTGATCCGTTTGCAGGGGTAAAGGCCGAAAGTAACGACCTGATAAAAAATTTGCTACCGCGCTTAAGAAAGCTGATCTCAAATGCAGCAGATCCCTTTTCCACCGCAGTAAAGCTGGCAATAGCCGGAAACGTAATAGATTACGGAGCACCTCAGGTGTTCAGTGTCGAAAAAGCTATCGAGGAGTGTTTAATACAGGACCCTTGGCCTCAAGGCTTTTCTCAGTTTAGGGAGGACGTTGCGTCAGCGTCTACTATTTTATATCTCGGCGATAATTGTGGTGAACAGATTTTTGACATGCTGTTCATTGAATTATTAGCAGATATGGGGAAAAAAGTTACTTTTGCGGTGAAGGAAAAGCCTATTATAAATGATGTTCTGCGTGATGATGCATTGTCTTGTGGGCTTGATCAATATTGTGACGTTATATCCAATGGCACCAACTGTCCCGGTACTCCAATACAATCCTGCAGCGAATTTTTTCGAGAAGTATTCCAAAGATCAGATTTGATCATCAGTAAGGGACAGGGCAATTATGAAACCCTTTCCGAAAATCAGGGGCCAATTTATTTTTTGCTTACAATAAAATGTGAGGTGGTTGCTCACCATATAGCCGAACAGGCTGATCGATGGAAAAAGATGAAAGTTCGGCCGGATATCGGCAAGATGATCCTCATGAAAAACTACAGGTAAACTTCTGATCAATTGTGTATTATTACCCGTTCATATCAGATATTAGCTTAGTCGTTCTTAACATCAGCAGATTTGTGTTGTAATCGCCCCGGCCCTGAGCATAGAGCTTGCTCAAACGTGAGTTGGCGCTGAAATCAACAGGTGTTCTGCAGATTCAATGAAGGTCACAGTGAAACTGACACTCTTTTCCCGTACAATTTTGGGATACCTGATATTTATAATTCTCATCTGTGTAGTGAGTTTATATTCCATCGTGCAGCTCAGCGAAGTAAACAGGGTCACGCGATCGATTATTTTATTTGATAATAATCAATTGGGATTTTATGAAAAGCTTACCGACAATTTATTTTTGGAAACACGCAATGAAAAAAAGTTTCTGTTAATGCAGGACAGCGCTTTTTATGACAGTTATCGTCAGGCAAAAGAAGATTTTAATCTTACTTTATTTGATGCAGTGCAATTAACCGAAGATCCGGATGCAAAAAAGATACTTTATAACATTAACAGGATGCATCACTATTTTTCTATTCTTATATTAGAAGAAACACGGCATCTCAAAAATGCTAAACAGTATGCAAAAAGCTGGTATGAAACTGAAAAGGAGAATACAGCTAATGGAATTTTGGAGGACTTGAAAAAAGTAAAATTAGTAACCGAAAAATCAGTAATCCAGAAAGTGATTGATCTTAGTGAAACAGGGATTAAATCAAGTAAAATAGCGATTATAATAACCAGTGTGTCACTCGTTTTTGGTTTGGTTTTCTCCTATGTAGCAACCAGGAGCATTACAAATCCTCTTTCGGCGATTAAAAATAAGACAAAGGAAATCGCTGATGGGGATCTGGAAGGGAATTTAGAAATTTCTTCACCCCCTGAAATAGCTGAACTGGCAGAGTCATTAAATTTTATGCGTCACAAGCTTAAAGAGGTTGATAATCTGAAGACGGATTTTTTCTCACTGATGTCTCATGAGTTGCGAACTCCTCTTACTTCGATTAAGGAAGGAACGAATATGCTCCTTGAAGGGCTGGGAGGAGAAGTAAACGACAGGCAGGAGAGACTTCTTGCAATTATAGCTGAAGAGAGCAATCGTCTTATCAGGCTGGTAAATTCTCTGCTAGATCTGACCAAAATGCAGGCCGGTATGATGGAATATCACTTTGCAGAAACAGACCTTATTAAATTGGTTGATCGGGTAATGATTGAAATTTTGCCTCTGGCTGAGTCAAAAAATGTTACAATCGAAAAAAAGCTGAGCGAGGTCCCTGTCGTATCAATTGATGAAGAACGGATTCTGCAGGTGCTGAGAAACCTGATAGGAAATGCGGTTAAATTTTCACCGGAAGATGGTAAGATACTCATAACCGTTGGACTTGTTGATGATCAGGTACAGGTTGCTGTAAACGATAATGGGCCTGGGGTTCCCATGGAACATGCTGAACGGATATTTGATAAATTCAAACAGGTAATACCAGACGGTTCCCAAAATTTTAAAGGAACCGGATTAGGGCTTGCCACTGTTAAACATATCATTCTTGCTCATGGTGGAAAAGTTTGGGTAGAAAGCGAATTGAATACAGGAAGCACATTTTACTTTGTATTGCCGGCCTGATTTTTTTCAGTCTGGTTAGTTGTGCATCTGTTGAACATACATTAGAGGATCTTGAGCTTTATAAGCAGGTCAGGCAGGGGCATCATATGCTAGCAGATGATGATTTCCAGGCAGTAATTGATAATAGTCTGGCAATTCTAGAGCTGAACGCAACAATACCTCCTGCTGATGCGGCCCTCTTTAATCTAGGCCTTGTTTATGCTCATGTGGAATATTATGGGAAGGATTATAATAAATCTTTGAATTATTTTGCTCAATTGCGGCAGCGGTTCCCAAAAAGTCCACTCAGTGAAGAAGCAAAAATCTGGATTGATCTTTTTGGCGGCATCAAGGCGAGTGAACAGAAGTTTATTGAAGAGTTAAGAGAAAGGGATGAACAACCTATTCAAATTATTATCCCCGAACCGGAAGTGCAGGTCGAACTCGGACACCAAAGAGAATACTTATTTGTCGGAAATATTGAAGCCGCGTTGGATAAAAATCATGCAATCTTAGCTAAAGAAACAGGACCGCCCCTTGAGGATACAGCCCTGTACCAATTGGGATTGCTTTATGCCCATAACGAGAACTCCAAAAAAGACTATAAAAAGTCTGTTTTGTTCATGAGGCGGCTGGTAGATGAATTTCCTGATAGCCTGTTTGTGTACGAAGCGCAAATATGGTTAAGTCTATTTGAATTAATTGAAAATATGCAGCAGGTTGATCTAGAAATAGAAGAGAAAAAGAAAGAATTCACGCAGTAGGAATATATATGTCAGCAGGGAAAATATTAGTTGTAGATGACGATCGCAATCTTTTAGAGATTATTAAGATGCGCCTTGAGTCATCAGGATATGATGTAACGACAACTTTAACAGAAGACGAAGCAAGAAGATTTATTTCTGAGCATTCATATCTTATGGCAATTGTAGACCTTCAGCTTGCAAGCCAGGATGGGATTTCGTTAATGGAGGAACTGCACCAGGTAGTCCCTGACATGCCGATAATTATCCTGACCGCCCACGGAAGCATAGAAAGCGCGGTTGAAGCCATGCAGCGGGGAGCATATACCTATCTCACAAAGCCCTTTGATCACCGTGAATTGATTCTGCAAATCGAGCGGGCAAAGGAGAACAGTCGCCTTACCTCTGAAGTAAAGCGGCTCAAAGGAATGATCCAGGAACAATATGACTTTGAAAATATCGTTGCCAAAAGTCATAAAATGCAGCAAGTACTGGAAAAAGTAACACGGATAGCCCAGACAGAATCCAATATTTTCCTTTACGGAGCCAGTGGTACCGGCAAGGAGTTGATTGCCAAGGCTATTCATCTAGTGAGTTCCAGACGGGAGCGACCTTTTCTTGCCATAAACTGTTCGGCAATACCTGAGTCTTTATTTGAGAGCGAGCTTTTCGGTCATGAAAAAGGTGCGTTTACCGGCGCTGTAAAAAAAAATAAGGGTTTTTTCCTTCAGGCGAACAAGGGAACACTTTTCCTTGATGAAATAGGAGACATGCCAGTATCAATCCAGGCTAAACTTTTACGGGTGCTTCAGGAAAAACAGTTCCATCCTCTTGGCGGTGAAAAGGAGATCGAGGTGGATGTCAGGATAATCGCAGCAACCAACAAGGATCTCAAAGAGGAGGTTAAGAAAGGAAATTTCAGGGAGGATCTTTACTACAGAATCCATGTCATACCCATAGAACTGCCTTCACTCAAAGAACGAAAAGATGATATACCGCCTCTGGTAGAACATTTTCTTAAGAAGTTTAATAAAACAATGGGAAGAAAAATCAAAGGAGTCTTGCCACCTGCCATGCAGAGACTCATGCTTTATGACTGGCCAGGCAATGTTCGAGAATTGGAAAATACAATTGAATACTCAGTTGCCATGACCCAGGAGGATATGATTACGGAAGATTATATCCTTAACACATCAGCTGAAACAACGGTGCCTTTGACCACCCTTAAGGAGGCCAGGGGAGCCTTTGATAAAAACTACCTCATCAATCTGCTTAAGGTGACAAAAGGAAATGTCAGCAAGGCAGCGGAACTGGCAGGAAGGTATCGGGCTGATTTTTATAAGCTTTTGAATAAGCATGACCTTGTGCCATCTGATTATAAAAAAGAATAAGTATGTAGTAATTACCTGCAGCCAGTGTCACGGACGAGCTCGCCTCGTGAAATATCCGTTTTAGAAGGAAATGTATGACTTATCCTGCAAAAAACAGACGGCAACATGAGCGTTTTACTGTCAGGGAAAATCTGCTGGTAGCAAACATTAAACTGGTTGGCACTGGAAATCCTCGTCAAGCCATGATTGTAAATTCCAGTATTAATGGCGTGCAGGTATCAATCTCCTATGAGCTACGATCCGGTGATGAAATAGAAATAACTCTCATTAATCAGGATGAAAAAAGTTTATGGAAATCAAAGCAGTTTCTTGGGCGGGTCTGCTGGTGCACACCGGACAGCCAGGTCGACACAGTGTTTAACGCTGGAATACAGTTCATGGAACTGCAGTTTGTAAAATGAATTTATTGCATGATGATTATCAGAAAGTGCATTCGCAGGTTAGGTTAGACTTGTAGGATTGCATAAATCATAAATATCCTTTCTCATTGAGATATCGATTTATATCTTCAGAAGAAAAGCCAATTTTTTTTGCTACCCGATCAGCATGACTCTCTTTTGATATACCTTCCACTATCCTGTGTGTAGGTTTGTTTCCCTCAAATTCCACCTGTAGATACTGCCCTTCGTTCATTTTTCTGAATCGTTCGACGAGTTCAAAACTGTGGGTAACAAGGAGTGTATTAGATCCGATGTGATGAAATCCATTCATGATATCCATGGAAAAGTTCATTTTTTCATGGGTTGTGGTCCCTTCCGCAATTTCATCGAGAAAGGTCAGGCTTTTTGGGGAAACAGCATAGAAGATATCCCTGGTTGCCTTGAGTTCTGTGCCGAATCTGCCTTCCGGATCGTTAAGTGTGTCAAATGATGGTGCCTGGTAGGTAATTTTATCGGCCATGTTCAATTTGGCGGAGCTAGCTATTATCGGTGCGCCAATATGAGCAAGGATCTGGCTTTGAGCAATTGTCTTGCAGTAGGTTGTTTTGCCTCCGCTGTTCGGACCGGTAACAAATGTCACCCTGGCCTCATCCAGGTTGACATCGTTGGCGACAAACTCTTTATTCTCTTTTGCCATAACAGGATTGCGCAGGTCTTTGGCAAAAAAATAATGCACACCGCCATTGGTTACATGGGGCAGGCAGGTCGGATGTGGTACAATCTTACTATATGTTACAAAAGAGAGAATTTCATCAATAGCGGCAACAGCCTCAATGGCGGAGGCAAATTGATTGGATTCGAGTATCCGTTTTCTTATTGATAGAATTGCTGATTCATAATCGAAAACCGGCTTTAAAAGCCCGCCATAAATCAGTCCTGCAATACTAAACCAGCTGGTGAGCAAGAAAAAGGACTGGGCAATTGCAGGGTCCATAAAGCCAGTTACCCCGGCAAGTCCAAAAAAAGCCGCTGGCACAACCGGTCCGATGCTTCCTCCGCTGAGTCGCCCTGGGCGAAATCTGAGGGCCGGCGTAAAAAAACTTTTTTCTTCCTTGGCCTTGACCCCTGAGAAGGTTCTGTATTTGGGGCCGGTCAGAAGGCTGTTTACCGGAGAACCTCTGAAGCTTGCAATACTCTTGATCAGGGAATCTAAATACACAGTTTCCGGTTGGGGAATATTTCCCAGAGCATGCAGCATTTTACTTATTGCTTTTGTTCCGTTATTCAAATCCTTGTAAGGGAATATTGGCTGAATGTGCGCATTAAGAAGCTTGAAAAGGGCTGGCTCTCCTTTTTTGAACACCCGTAAATATTCAGCAATACTATTTTGAAGGTATTGATTGCTTTCAAGTTCGCAGAAAGAATCCTGTTTCGCATGAATCAGTTCAATTGATTCTGAGGGATTCATAAGCGAATGAAATAGTTTTGCCGAGCCGACTAATGTTTTTGTGTGGTTCAGAGCCTGGAAAAGGTCCTGTATCTCAACCATCTGCAGAGTACGTTTGTCGACAATTGTTTCCGGCAGAAGATCAAACGCTTTCGAAATGTTAAAGGCTTCGGTTGGATTTCGTTCATTAACTATTTCATTTTTATAATTTAATTCTATTATCAGTTTTTCACTGTCAATTCGTTCCATTATTAATCAGCATGGTTTATTAAGAATTTATCTGGAACCAAGAATCACCATATCCCCGGGACGGTCTTGTGAGGCCAATGAAAGTCCTGGTGTGATCGATCCGTCGGCCAGGCAACTTGCGGTTGTTTCATAAGCAAGAGATGACTGGTTATTCGTTTCACTGATATGGGCCAGTACAACATGTTCAAGGTTCTCATTAAGGATGTCTTTTATGAATCCTGCTGTGTCAATATTAGCGAGGTGCCCTTTGTTCCCTTTTACCCGTTGTTTTAAGAACAGCGGGTAAGGACCTTTTTGGAGCAAATCAGGATCATGATTACTTTCCACAATGAGTCCGTGACATCCTGAGAGCCGATGGTGCATCAACCGGGTTATGACCCCGGTATCGGTACAGTAACCCAGAGAAAAGGACCCGTTATTAATTATGAAACCTACGGGGTCTGCCGAGTCATGAGAGATCGAAAAGGGATGTATTTCAAGATTTTGAAAACTGAATGAGTTTCCGGTATTAAATTCATTAAAGACATGAAGCTTGTTAAGACTGCTGCCAGCAGCAAGATATGTCTCAGGGTTGGCAAAGACGGGCAGTTTCATTCTTCTTGAAAGAACAGGTACTCCCCTGACATGGTCCGTGTGTTCATGAGTGACGATTATGGCGGACAAGGAAGAGATTTCAACACCAATTCCCGCCAACCGTCTTTGAACCTCTATTCCCGACAGGCCGGCATCTATAAGAATTGCTGTATCACCTGATGAAACATAGGTGGAATTGCCTTTACTTCCGCTGCCAAGAACACAGAAGCGCATCAAACACCAGTATGGCCGAACCCGCCACTCTGTCTATTTGTTTTATCAAGATCGCCGGTCAAATTGAGGTTTGCTCTATTGACCTTGGCGAGTATGAGTTGGGCAATGCGGTCGCCACGGTTGACTGTATAGGGGCTCTGGCCCAGGTTTATCAATCCTATTTTGATTTCACCGCGGTAATCCGCATCGATGGTGCCAGGACTGTTTATAATTGATACCCCGTGTTTAATTGCCAGACCGCTGCGTGGTCGAACCTGCAATTCATATCCTGGTGGCAGAGCTACCGCAAGTCCAGTATTGACCATCTTAATCTCACCGGGAGCTATAATTTCGGGTTTAGCAACCGCCGCAGCTACATCCATACCTGCAGCAAGATCCGAATGATACATTGGCAGTAGCAGGTCTCTTGTTTCTTCGGGGTTGAGCCAGCAGATATCAATTGAAACAGTTTGCATTGTTCAGATTACCGTATTGTATTAATAAGCTTTAATATATTTTGGGTATCATTTCCAGAAGAGGATTAGGCTGAACAGAAGTTGTAATTTCAGTTCGAAAGAAGTGCCCAGTCTATTTCCTCGGAGTCAAGCGGCCCTATTGCGGCCAAGGTCATAAGATAATTACTGAACACTTGTTCCATTATTAAAGCAATGTCACCCGCAGTAACCCGGTCAATACCTTCGACTACCTGTTCCATGGAAATATATCGGCCAAAACATGATTCATTACGTGCCAACCGTGACATAATCGACTCCATGCTTTCCATCGACATATAAAGACCACCGGTAACGTAATTTTTAGCATTTTTAAGTTCATCAGGTGAAGCTCCTGCTTTGCGAAGGGAATTGATCTCTTGAAATACTAGGGTAAGGGCGTCATTTACCGAGCGTCGGTCTATCCCTAGATAAATCGCGAGATAGCCACAATCAGTATAGGATGTAATGTAGGAATAAACTGAGTAGGCCAGACCTCGGCTTTCGCGTATTTCCTGAAACAGCCTGGAACTCATATTCCCTCCCAGTAAAACGTTTGCCAGAAGAAAGGCATAACGTTCTTTCGAAACTGCGGAAAGACCATAACTACCAAGAAGCATATGGACCTGCTCCAGAGGTTTACTGAGTATGCATCGATTGGAGCATTTATTGGTCGGTTTCTGCCTGATGACATTATTTGCGCGGTCGGCTATTAGGCCAGCAAACCCTTTATCCTGCAGCATTGCAACAAAGTCATCATGGTTAAGGTTACCTGCCGCAGAAATAATGATTCTGTCCGCTGAGTAATAATGCCTAATATAGTCATTTAACTTTTTTGAATCCAGGAATGCTACAACTTCCCTTGAACCTAAGACAGAGTGCCTTAAGGGATGCCTATCCCAAATAAGTGAGGAGAAAAGGTCATGGATATGATCGTCAGGGGTGTCCTCCACCATGTTGATTTCCTGGAGGATTACCTGGCGCTCCAACTCGATATCATCATCACTTAATTTTGAATTTAAAAAAATATCTGCCAGAAGGTCAACCAGTTGTGGCAGGTGGCTGTCAAGAACAGTCGCGTAAAAACAGGTGTTTTCCCTTGATGTAAAAGCGTTGGCATTGCCTCCAAGAACATCCAGCTCTTTAGCTATCTGCTTAGCAGAGCGATTCACTGTGCCTTTAAAAAGCATGTGTTCCGCAAAATGAGCACTACCGTTATTGAGGTCGTGCTCATCTCGTGAACCGACATCCACCCAGATTCCGATAGAGGTTACACGTGAATGCGGCAAGCTTTCACTTACCACCCGCAGTCCATTTCCCAGGACAGTTTTTTGATACATATATTAATCCTGCTCAGCAAGGACTGCTTTGCGACTTAACCTGATTTTCCCACGCCGGTCAATTTCCAGCACTTTGACTTTGACCTCATCACCCTCCTTCAGTACGTCAGTAACTTTATTCACTCGGCTGTGTTCAAGTTCTGAAATGTGCACGAGTCCGTCAGTCCCCGGTAAGATTTCTACAAATGCCCCGAAATCTTTGATGGTTTTTACTGTGCCGGTATAAATTTTACCAACCTGGGCTTCCTGTGTGAGGTCTTCTACGCGGGCTATCAACTCTGAGGCAATATCACCATTCGGGGTAAAGATCTTTATTTCACCGGAATCATCAACTTCAATTTTAGCCCCGAATTCTGCAGTAAGACCCTTAATAACTTTGCCTTTGGGTGCATGGTCGGCAATATCTGAACGCGGTTCAGCAATAGTTTCCTGCATCTTTTCAAGAATGTGCAAACGACCCATTTTGGCCTGGGACAATGCTGCGCCCATTATTTCTTTGTTCACTCCTGCTATTTTAATGTCCATCTGCAGGGAGGTAATGCCTTCGTATGTACCTACAACTTTGAAATCCATATCTCCTAAATGATCTTCATCACCAAGGATATCTGAAAGGACAACAACATGCTCATCCTCTTTTATCAATCCCATGGCAATTCCGGAAACGGGATTGGCTGTCGGCACTCCGCCGTCCATTAATGCGAGACTTGCGCCGCAAACGGTAGCCATAGAGGAAGAACCGTTGGATTCCAATACTTCGGAGACAACCCTCATAGTGTATGGAAAATTCTCCGGGTCAGGTAATACTGCCATGATGCCCCGCTCGGCAAGAGCACCGTGGCCAATATCCCTTCGGCTGGGACCGCGTAGGAACCTGACTTCACCTACACAGTAAGGGGGGAAATTGTAATGCAGCATAAAATTCTTATACGATTCTCCATTGAGGGTCTCGACTCTTTGCTGATCGCCGGCGCTCCCCAACGTTGCTGTGACAATTACCTGAGTTTCACCCCGGGTAAAGAGTGCCGAACCATGGGTTCTGGGCATAATACCGATCTCGCAGGATATGGGCCGCACCTCATCAAAGGCTCTTCCATCTATTCGAGAACTTTCTTTCACTATTCTGTCCCGCATCATGTTCTTTTTGAGTACTTTAAACAATCCTTTTACTTCAACTGCACATCCTTCCTGTTCCTCTTCCAGCTCTTCAACTATTTTATTTTGCAGTTCATCTGAGAGCCTGCCTCGTTCGAGCTTGTCTGCAGTTTGAATAATTGTTGCCATGGATTCAGTTGCCAGCTCTGCAACTCTTTTCTGCAGTGATTCATTAACCTCTGGCTCCTTCACCTGTCTTTTATCTTGGCCGACAGCTTTCTGAAGTTCTTCCTGAATATCAAGCAGTGGTTGCATCCCTTTATGCCCGAAAAAGATACCTTCCAGTACTTCATCCTCAGAAAGGCTGTCAGCACCTCCTTCTACCATTACAACTGCTTCGCGGGTTCCTGCAACAACAAGGTTCATTTTCGATGTTTCCAACTGTTCCATAGTTGGATTAAGGATGTATTGCCCGTCTACCATGCCAACCCTCACTCCAGCAACTGGTCCAAGAAATGGAATGTCGGAAATGGTTAAAGCAGCTGACGCGCCTATAATTGACATGATGTCCGGATCATTCTGCTGATCTGCTGAAAAGACGGTGGCAATAACC
The DNA here is from genome assembly GCA_947258675.1 of uncultured Desulfobulbaceae bacterium. The sequence continues at coordinate 14,467 of CAMYJP010000032.1, forward strand.
TGTGTTTCAGATGAGTAACCGTCGGCAAAAAGCGGTCGTAAAGGTCGGTCGATGAGTCTGCAGGTTAGAGTTTCTTTTTCGCTGGGTCTTCCTATTTCGCGTCTGAAAAAACTTCCTGGGATTCGTCCCACCGCATATAATCTTTCTTGATACTCGATGGTTAGCGGCAGAAACCCCATGTCTGGTTTTTCTTCGTTCGTTGCAGTAGCAGTGACCAGAACTACAGTTTCGCCATAAGTAATCAGGACAGAACCATTAGCTTGTTTAGCGAGTCGGCCGCTTTCAATAGTAAGAGCCCTGCCTCCTATCTCGACTTCGATTTTTTTATACATATACTCTCCTTATAGCGGTGAGCCCAGAATAACTAATCTGAATCTCTGCAAATTCAGATCTCACAGTTTCACAGATGTTCGAGAACCAAGAAGTTTTTTCTGCCTGATAAAGGCAATGGCCGGGATTTTTCGTTTTGAATCGGTTATCGAGCCGCAGTGAAACGGTGAGAGATGAAAATATTGCAAATGATTCTCTTCCCGTTGCCTCCTATTAATGGCAACGGGGTCTTTATTTATTTTGGTTCACCTGTGTTAGGCAATCAAACCCGGAAACGGGTTGATTGTTATTTACGTATACCCAGTGATTGAATAAGAGACCGATATTTAGATACATCTTTATGTTGCATATATTTAAGCAAACGTCTGCGCTGTCCGACCAGCTTCAATAATCCCCGTCTGGAGTGATGATCCTTTTTATGGGTTTTAAAATGCTCGGTCAGGTAGTTGATGCGGTCGGTGAGCAGAGCTATCTGTACTTCCGATGAACCGGTATCACTCTCATGGGTCTTAAATTTTTCGATAATTTCTTTTTTCTTCTCAGCTTGCTGTGCCACTTTAACCTCCTTTAATAAATTCTAATTCATTGAAAAAATGCAAATTTTCTCATATAAATCTATCAGTTCAACTGATCTGTTATCTGGTCAACCGTCATAATATACCGTGTCAATAATTCTTTGGCTTGGTTATTATTGAGCAGTTTTTGTGCGGGCAGACTTTCTGTTACTCTAAATGGGCCTATCCTTGTCCTTCTTAAGGATGTAAGATGAGCTCCGCAACCCAGGGCCTTCCCTATATCTGCTGCCAGTGTTCTAATATAAGTGCCTTTACTGCAGACAACCCTGATGGTAAGCGTATCATCGTTCAGTTTCAATCGTTCCAAAGTTTTAATTTCAATCCTTCGTGGTTCTTTTATAACTTTAATACCCCTCCGAGCATAATAATACAAAGGCTTTCCCTTGTGTTTTAATGCTGAGTATTGTGGCGGTGTTTGGTCTTGCTGTCCGATAAAGTCGTTTAGACAGAGATCAATTTTTTCAAAATCCAAGGCAGGAACTGGTCGTCTTACCGTGATTTTCCCTTCAGGATCCTGGGTCTCAGTTTCTACGCCAAGTCGAAGCGTTGCCTGGTATTCTTTTTCTTCTTTCATGAGCAAGGGAATGATTTTGGTTGCCAAGCGTCCTATACAGATAATCAATAAACCTGATGCAAATGGGTCCAGTGTGCCCGAGTGCCCAACTTTTTTAACACTCATGGCCCTGCGGACATCTTGAACAACCCTGAAAGAACTGGGCCCGGTCGGTTTATTTATGAGGACAATACCAGCTTCAATGGCTGTGTTCTTTTCTGAAAAACAGGCCTCATTTTTTTTTGCAACTGAAGTCATATGAAAAAAATTTCCGAATCAAGTTAGGTCAAAATCGGTATGATTTCAGGCAGAAGTTTTTCGCAAATTTCCTCTTTTGTAAAATTTTTCAATCGAAAGCCGGCTGCATTGCGGTGCCCGCCGCCATCAAATTTACGAGCAATCTGGGCAACGTCTCGATTTCCCTTTGAGCGAAGACTTACTGAAATCGAATCATCTTTAGTCTCTTTTATGAATATCGCTACCTGGACCAGGTTCAGCGCTCTGGGGTAACTGATGAAATCTTCTGTGTCTTCCTGGCTGGTGCCTGTCTTGGCAAATAAATCTTTTGTTACGGAGATGATCCCCACTCTGCCATTTTCATGAAGTACCAGGGTCGCAAGAACTTCCTGCAGGAGTTTGAGACGAGCAGGCGAAAAGTTATCAAATAATTTTCCTGCCACCTCCGATGGTTTTACACCCTTTGCAATAAGTTCACCTGCCACCCGAAAGGTGTTTGCAGTAGTCGAGGAATACTTGAATGATCCGGTATCTGAAACAATGGCTGTATAGAGACAAAAGGCAGCCTCATATGGAATATCGACCTCTAAAGTTTGAGCGAGTTCATATATCATTTCACCGGTAGAGGACCGCTTAAAGTCTACCCAACGGAAATCCCCAAAATGTTTGTGTCCGGCATGATGATCGATAACCAGGAACGGGTGGAAAGAAAGGAGTCTGTCCATCTCTCGGCCTAATCTGAACCGATCACCACAATCCAAGGCGATGACCGCATCACACTCCTCCTTTTCCGGTATAAAAGAGGTGAGCTTACTACAATTGGGCAGAAAGTTGTGCAGGTGAGAGCATCCCGCTTCACTGTAGTAAAAAACTTTTTTGCCCATTGTTTCCAGGATAATTCCGAGACCTAATTGGGAACCAAGCGCATCGGCATCCGGGTAAATGTGTGCTGCAATCAAAATTCGTTTTTTATCGAGCAATGTTGCCGCAATCTTGTCGAGGAACTCATTCTGTTGGTTCATTTTCATCTTTGAGTTCCTTAAATAATAATTCCATTTCCTGCTGCCTGAGCATTGATAAGTCACGTTCGAATATCAACTCAGGCGTTACACGCAGACCAAGAGTTTTGGCAAGATGACTGCGGATGAAACCTTTTGCTCGTGTAAGCCCTTTTTCGGCTTCCGTCGCTTTTTTTTCATCACCATAAACGCTATAACGGATCCTGGCCCGTCGTAAATCCTTGCTCATAATGACCTGGACAACAGAAACATTAGCTAAGCGCGGGTCTTTGGTACGGCTGACCAGCAAGGTGCCGATTTCATTTTTGATAATATCGGCAACTCTTTCAGTTCTGTTGTATCCACGCGGTTGTCTCGCTGCTGGATATATTGTCTTTATTTTTTCCCATTCGGTCATAATCGTTTTAAAGATGGTTTGCTGCGGAGATTGATGGGTCGGGGCTGAGCAGTTCCTTTTTAATGTTTTCCTGAATCAGTGAGCTGCATTAGCCCAGGTTTTTGTATAAAGAATCTTTTATCATCATAAAGTGCTTTCAACTGCCTCGACTACATAAGCTTCAATTGAATCGCCCACTTTGATATCATTATAATTTTCTATACCGATGCCGCACTCGTAGCCGCTCAGCACTTCTTTGACATCATCCTTGAAACGTCTTAAGGAGCCCACCCGACCGGTAAAGATCACAACTCCATCTCGCAGAACTCGAGCGTTCGAATTTCTTTCAATTTTGCCGTCTACAACATAACTTCCAGCAATTGTACCAACCTTGGGAACCTGGAAAATATCTCTCACTTCAGCGGTGCCGATGACTTTTTCTTCAAATGTCGGATCCAGTAAACCTGTCATTGCTTTCCGGATGTCATCAAGAGCATGGTATATAACATCGTAAGAACGGATATCCACCTTTTCTTTTTCGGCCAATTCCTTAACCTTTATAGAGGGTCGGACATTGAAACCAATAATAATAGCATCAGATGCAGAGGCCAGCAGTACATCAGAGTCAGTTATTGTCCCGGTGCCTTGATGCAGAGTTTTTACCTTGATCGCGTCGGTGCTCAGTTTTTCAATGGCCTGGCCAAAGGCTTCGAGAGTACCCTGTACATCCGATCTCAGGATGGCGCGGAGCTCTTTCACTTCGCCTTCCTGCATTTTTTCAAACAACCTGTCAAGGGAAATCTTGGTAATAGATGCAAGTTCTGTTTCGCGAGCTTTGTGCTGCCTCGAAAAACCGACATTCCTGGCCATTTTTTCACTGGCGACCACAATAAACTCATCTCCTGCCAGAGGCACTCCGGAAAGCCCCTGCACCTCGACCGGCATGGAGGGGCCGGCCTCTTTGATCATTTCTCCCTTGTCATTTATCAATGATCGAACTTTGCCGTAATGCTGGCCTACAACAAAAGGAGCTCCGGTTTTCAGTGTTCCTTCCTGTACGAGAATAGTGGCAACAGCACCTCGCCCCTTGTGAAGCTGGGCTTCTACGACATGTCCACGCGCTTTACGGGCAGGGTCTGCTTTCAGTTCCAGAATCTCGGCCTGCAATTGTATATTGTAGAGCAACTCATCTATTCCTTCATTCTGCTTGGCAGAGGTCTGGCAATAAATTGTATCTCCGCCCCATTCTTCCGGCACCAAGCCGAGTTCAGCTAATTCCCTGGTTACTCTCTCTGGGTTGGCATTGGGCTTGTCAACCTTGTTAACTGCAACAACAATAGGTACAGTGGCTGCCTGAGCATGATTTATAGCCTCCTTTGTCTGGTCCATCACTCCATCGTCAGCCGCCACGACAAGGACTACCACGTCGGTTACTTGAGCGCCTCGAGAACGCATTTCCGTAAAGGCTTCATGTCCGGGAGTGTCCAGAAAGACCACATCGCCTGATCCTGAACGGACATAATAAGCACCAATATGCTGCGTAATGCCGCCTGCTTCACCCGCAGCCACATCTGTTTTGCGTATTGCATCTAAGATAGATGTTTTTCCGTGATCAACATGTCCCATAACGGTGACGACAGGTGGGCGGGGTAAAGATTCTCCTCCGCCTTCTTCTTCTTCGAGGTTTAAAACATTTTGCTCTTCAGTGATACCTTGCTCTATTTCATAGCCAAAATCTGTAGCAACCAGTGTTGCAGTGTCAAAATCAAGAGATTGATTCATCGTAGCCATAACCCCGAGACCCATAAGTTTGGCAATGATTTGATTCACCTTTATTCCCATTCTGTGGGCCAGATCCGCCACAGATATGGTCTCGAAAATTTTGATGCGTCGCTTGATCGCTTTAGCTTCAGTGATCGGGGTGGGTAATTCTGCCTTCTTCTTTGATTCTGCGCCCTTACCACGGCCGGCTTTGCCTCCTCGCATCCTGCGTGCTGTCTCACGCTCATCATCAAGGATGACATGCTTACGTCCTTTCCGCTTACCAGCAAATATTTTTTTGGGCCGGTCGTGGGTATCAGGTTCCATTTGTATCTGTACGAAACGTTTGCCTTTCTTCTTCCCCTTTTTCTCGCTTTCCGTTGGCAAATCTGCCGCAGCAACTTTTTTAGGCAGCTTTTCTCTAGTTGATGGGGTGGCTTTTGCTTTTGCAGGTTTTGCCGGCCGGGCCGGTTTTTCCTGAGTCTCTGGGACAATCTGAATTGCCGCTTTTTTAATAACCTTGGCATATCCTTTTCTTGCTGGAGTTTTAGGCGTTGTTTTTTTCGTTTTTTCAATCGGTGTGGCAGGACCTTCAGGCTCAGCAATGGTTTGCTCTTCCGGTATTACTGTTTCAGCATCCTGTGGTTCTTGGGCAACCTGTTCAACCTCTTCTGCGGGTTCAGAAGGTGTCTCTTCCTCGACAACAGCGGGTTTTTCCTCTACAACAGGTTCTGCATCTTTTTTGGTTTTTTGTACTTTTTTTCTGGTCTTTTTAGGAACCGTCTTTTCTTGTTCTTCAGCAGATTCTTCTTCAACTATTTCAGGCTGTTCCTCTACAGGAGGAACAACAACTTCAACCTCTCGGCGCACGGTTCTTGCACGTCGACGAATTACAGTAGCACCACCTTTGCCGCTGATTCTTTTTTCAACAACTTCGGTTTCAGCGGTTCCCAGAACCTTGCTGCGGATTTCATCGGCCAGGCCATCATCTACCGTTGAACTATGACTTTTTATGTCATAACCAAGTTCGATTAGTTTTTGTGCCAGAGTCTTGCTTTCCATGCCGGCCTCTTTGGCCAATTCATAAACCCTAATCCTGCTCATCCTATACTCCCAATATAGTGCATATCACAACTCAATCAGAAACTGTTGCTAAAGTTTGATCACTCCAGTATTTGAAGACATTTAGTTCAGGTGACAAAAATTGCACCAGACCTATTTCTTTTTCTGATTGGTTATTGTCAATTATAATTCCAGAACTTCTTTCCTTATTTTAGCAGCAGTCTCAAAATCAACTGCTGAGCTATAACCTTTAATATCATATCCAAGCTCGATGAGCTTTTGTGCTAGTTCCTTACTGTTCATTCCCGCTTCTTTAGCCAACTCATAGACTTTGACTTTGGGGTTGACTTCCTGATTTTCCAGGATGTTTTCCTCCGAAACGATATCATCAGCACTTTCAGAGGTTTCTGGAGCAGTTTCCATGAAAGCTTTAGCAACTCCAATCAGTTCCTCAACCTGATCAGGACTAATCCCGCGAATATCAATCTCTTCAGGATCCGCTTCAGCTAGATCAGATACAGAGGTGACCCCTTTATCATGTAACTTGTCCGCCAGATCTTCAGTCATTCCAGAAAGTTGGAGCAGGTTTCTGTAGCCTTCTTCTTCTAGTTTTGCATAACGCTGTTCACTTTTAACATCGATTCTCCAGCCCAACAACTTAGAGGCTAGACGTACATTTTGCCCCTGGCGTCCTATTGCGAGAGAAAGCTGGTCATCAGGCACAACAACCAACAATGATTTGTTATCTTCATCAACTATAACCATGGTAACCTGGGCCGGTGCAAGCGCATTTGATGCGTATTTAGCCGGATCAGGACTCCAGGTTACAATATCGATTCTCTCCCCTTGGAGTTCCTGGACAACATTTTGAACTCGTGAGCCTTTCATCCCCACACAGGCGCCGACTGGATCGACATCGTTTTCACTGGATGAAACAGAAATTTTGGCGCGAAAACCAGGCTCCCGGCTGACTCCCATTATTTTTACAATTCCTTCTGCAATTTCTGGAACTTCCATTTCAAATAATTTCACCAGAAATTGATTATGTGTTCTGCTTAACACGAGCTGCTGTTCTCTTGTGCTATGACGAACTTCCATAAGATACGCGCGAATCCTGTCACCCTGCCTGAATGACCGTTTGGGTATCTGTTCTGAGAGAGGTAACAAGGCATCAGTCCTGCCGAGATTTACGATCATATTTCCTCGTTCAAATCGCTGCACAATCCCATTGACTGTTTCTCCCATACGATCTTTGTAAAGATCATAGATCACGTCCAGTTCAGCATCTTTCATCTTCTGGATTATCACCTGCTTGGCCGATTGAGCCGCAATCCTTCCCAGGTCGCCAACGTTCGTCATTTTGGTGCCGAGTTCATCGTTGAGCTTTACTTCCGGGTCAAGAGACAGAGCTTCTTTAAGTGATACCTCAGTTTGTTCATCCATGACCTCCTCAACTACTGCTCGAAATTGAAATATCTCAACCTCTCCGAGTTCATCGTTATAGCTGACTTCCATGTCTCGGCGGCTGCCGAATTTTTTTCTTGCAGCGGATCGGACCGCCTCTTCGATTGCCTCGATGAGTAAAAATCGTTCAATCCCCTTATCTCTACTGATTTGATCAATAATCCGCTTTAAATCCGTTAGCATTGTAATGCTCCACTATATCATTAAGTATCTACGAGGACCTGCCGTTCGGGAGTCGGTTTGTCCTGCTGGATTTTATTAGTCCCAATCGTCAGAATTCAACTACCAGTCGCGCTTTTTTTATTGAATTCATTGGTAATTGTATTAACGCCTTGTCCGTTTCCAAGATGACAGACCCGGCATCCACTTTGTCGATCTTTCCAACAAACACGTATTGGTTATCAATGGGCTCCTTCATTTTGATTTTTGCCATACGTCCTTGAAATCGAAGGAAGTCTTTTTCCTGTCTCAATGGCCGATCAAGTCCGGGTGATGAAACCTCCAAGTGATAGGGATGGTCTATCAGTTCTTCAACTTCTAGAAGCCTGCCGGTTTCCCTGCTTATAGCAGCACAATCATCGACGCTGACACCGTTTTTCTTGTCAATAATTAGACGTAAAACCCAACCTGCACCTTCTCGTTGGAACTGAAGTTCAACCAGCTCCATATCCATGGCATTGTGCCCACTTTCAATCTCTACTGCACAGGCTGTTTTCTAACAATAGCCTATACTGTCATTGCGAAATTGTGCAACTTGTAAAAACCATACGGCTAACAGCTGTCTGCAGTAACAGATTAATTATCTGATACTCAAACAAGGAGGGGCGGCTCCTGAAGAAGACCAACCGAGGTTGGTTATCGATCACGTTGGAGCGGGCAACGGGGCTCGAACCCGCGACCCCAAGCTTGGGAAGCTTGTACTCTACCAACTGAGCTACACCCGCTCTCAGGTTTTTCCATAACGTGAAAAGTATAATTTAATTTGTAAACTTGTCAAGAAAGATCAGCATATAAATGAATTTATGTGCCTGAAGCACATTCAGACTATTTTGCAGTGTTCAGTGCTTTTTGGACAGCATCCTCAGCATTTTCAGCGGTGTACCAATCATGTTTTTCAATTAAGTTTCGAGAAAAGGACCAGGAATTGATCAGAATTAGGGGGCACTTTGTTTTAAGCGCCAGGGCTATCTCAGATAAAGTGCCGTATTCCCCGCCTATGGCGATAGCTGCATTACAGCTTTTTACATTGATAATGTTGCGGGCCTCTCCCATGCCGGTATAGATTGGGATGTGCACATATTTGTTAGGGTGTGAGGTAGTTCTGTCTCCTGGTAGAATTCCTATCGTTATCCCACCTGCTTCGAAGGCGCCCTGGCTGGCGGCAGTCATTACACCACCTAATCCACCGGTTAGTAAAATGCAGTTATGTAATGCAAGGAGTCGGCCGATATCCTCGGCAGTATGCCATTCCAGTGAATCTTTTTTAACAGCTCCCCCACCAAAAACTCCGATAATCTTTTTATGCATTTTTTATCTCCTTCATAAACGCTTAGCAGATGCAGTGTGATAAAACCAAATGTAAATTTGTTGATAATAAAAAGTGTGTCTAAGCAAGAGTGAATTACAAACAGTAGTTGTTAGCGTGGCAAGGGTTATTTTACCCGAAGTATGATTAATCATTTTTTTAGAACTCGAGGTGTTATGTGCCAAAGGATTTCAAGGCAAACGGAGCCAAGAAGTGGCCTGAACTCCCCTTTTTGATCCACCTCGTGCGGAGAGTTATTCAAAAATTGCGGAACAACCCGTAGAATTTAGGAAAATAGTAAAACAGCGAAGGAAAAAGCTTTCCTGGCTGAAATATATTAAGAACTTCAATAAAAAAACCGATCTGTTATAATAATTGTGACTCGTTAAAAGATTGGAAACATTCATTTCTTATCTCATTTTGTGGTCTCAGCAATACCGAATAGGTGTTTTCTGGCAAACTCTTTCACTTGCAATTAACTTTATGAACGATATATAAGAGGGCTGAAGAGCGGTCAAGCGGCATATCCAGAATAATGATACATTAATATACAGGAATAAGGATTCACAATGAAGAAAATAGTGATTTCCACAGGAGGCGGTGATGCTCCGGGGTTGAACGCTGTTATCTATGCGGTTGTTAAGTCGGCTCACCTGAGAGGTTGGGAAGTTTATGGCAGCCGCAGTGGCTATAAAGGTTTGCTCGACCTGGATGAACTTGTGAGATTGACCCCTGAAAAGGTCGAAGACATTACACCTACAGGAGGCACTATTCTTGGTTCGACTAACAAGGGCAATCCTTTTGCAATGCCGGTGGAGAATTTGGCCGGTGAATATTCCATTTGTGACGTGTCTGAAAGGGTAATGAAAAATTTTAATCGTATGGGATTTTATTGCCATATCGCAGTAGGTGGTGACGGAAGTCTTGAAATTGCACACCGTTTTGCGGAAAAAGGTATGCCCGTAATCGGTGTCCCTAAGACAATAGATAATGATCTTGCTGCAACCCATTTAACCTTTGGTTTTGATACAGCTGTATCTACAGCAACAGAGGCTTTGGACAAACTGCATTCAACAGCCAAATCGCATGACAGAGTTATGGTCGTTGAAGTCATGGGGCGTGAATCCGGATGGATTGCACTCAACTCAGGGATTTCTGGTGGAGCTGATGTAATCCTCATTCCGGAAATAACCTTTGATATCGAGAAGGTTTGTGAAAAAATCAATGATAATGAGCTTCATGATAAGCATTATGCGATTGTCGTAGTAGCTGAAGGCGCCCAGACCATGGAATGTGCCGGTGAGTTCTGCAAGGAGGGCGAAATCGGCAGACAGGAGGTCATCCTCGGCGGTATTGGCAGTTGGGTGGCTGAAGAAGTTCGAAAATTAACCCGAAAAGATACCAGGTCTCTTGTTCTCGGACACCTGCAAAGAGGGGGCTCACCTACAACTTTTGACCGGCTGTTGGCCTTGAGATTTGGGGCTGCTGCCGTAAGACTGGCAGAATCGGGAACCTTTGATCACATGGTTGCACTGGCATCTCCTGACATGAAAGCTGTGCCCCTGTCTGAAGCAATAGAATCACGAAAAAAAGTGCCGCCGGATAATGACAAGGTGTTGACGGCACGTGAAATTGGCATCTGTTTCGGGGATTGAAATAGAGTTAAAGTTTGATTTTTCATTCCATATGTATTTTTATTCCATGGTTTCTATTACATTTTCGATAGCCTATTCAATTTAGTTCAATTACCAAATTTTCTTTCCTCATTGTTACAGCGATCTATTCCTTTTCATCTGCTCCTTAACCTATGCATAAACTTCTTGAGATTTATAATACCCTTCACGATTATTTCGGCCCCCAACATTGGTGGCCGGGTGAGACACCTTTTGAGGTTATGGTTGGCGCAGTACTGACCCAGAATACTAACTGGAAAAATGTGAGTCGTGCTATTACTGCACTTAAAAAGGAAAACCTGTTGACGCTTGAAGCTTTATCAAGCATCCCTGTGGAGCATCTGGCCCTAAAAATCAAGCCTGCTGGATATTATAACTTAAAGGCCGTTCGCCTAAAAAATCTTCTTAATTGTATCAACCATGAATATAATGGCAAAATTGATGATTTTCAAAACGAGCCAACCGGCCTATTGCGGAAGCAGCTGCTGAAAGTGAAAGGGATAGGGCCGGAAACAGCTGACTCCATTTTGCTTTATGCTGCGGGAAAGCCTGTTTTTGTAGTGGATGCTTACACCCACCGTATTCTTTTTCGACATAATCTTATCACTGAAGAAGAACAGTATGCTGAAATACAAACTTTATTTATGGATTCCCTTCCAGAAGATGTCTCTCTCTTTAATGAATACCATGCATTATTAGTAAGGCTTGGCAAAGAGTTTTGCAAGAAAAGCAAACCGCTCTGCATTTCATGTCCTATCAATGGAATTTAACTGTTTATCAGGCTGATTTTTTCAGTGTATCGTTGGCCTGTTTTTTCTCCTCATACCAGAGAAATTGGCGACAAAACCCTCGTATTATTCTGGATTCTTTTGAGCGAAGACCAACCCTTCCCAGAAGCTGTCTGATATTACGCATCCAGTGAAATGTGTCTTCAGTTTTCAGAAACTCGATTGTCGTCATAAGCTGTTCAATATGATCATACATTCCTTCCAGTTCATAGGATTCTGCCAGTTTGGGAGAGGAAGCGAGATTTCTGTTTGTGCCGGTTATGCAGTAGTATATTTCATAGCAGAGTATTGCCACAGCCTGGGCCAGGTTCAAAGATGAAAAATCGGCGGTCGGAATGGTCACAGTGTGTTGACAGGACTTGAGGTCATCATTGGTGAGTCCGCGGTGCTCAGGACCAAAAAGTAGTGCAATCTGATTGTTTTTAAGCAAAGGCAGGAGCCTTTCCGCCATCCTGCGAGGTGTATTGTCACTACGGCGGTTGCGGCCTTGGCGTGCAGTAGTGCCAATTGTAAAAGTAAATGGCGCCAGCGCCGTTGAAAGCTCTTTGTGCATCACCATTGTATCTATGAGATAGGCTGCTTCGTGGGTGGCGGTCTTCAACATTTTATCTCGATCTGGTTCCTCATCCCGCACCAATACCAGCTTTGTAATGCCCATATTTTTTGCAATTCGGGCCGCTGCCCCGACATTCTCAGGATATTTGGGGGAGAGCAGCACAATAGTGATATTGTCGAGTAGCATTTGAGAAGATTCTGGGCCGGGTAATTCTGTCATACCCTTTTATCCTTTTTGATTTTTTCTTTCTCAGCCAGAATAAAGTCTATGCGGCGTTGATGCACCTGTACATTTTCTACTCTCACCTGCAGGAGATCTCCCAATTGAAATATTCTTCCGGTATGACTGCCGACCAAACGGTGATTCCTTTCATCAAGGCTGTAATAATCGTCAGCCAGGGCCTTCAAGGGGATCGCCCCGCTAATAAACCATTCTAAAAGTTCGACAAAAATGCCATAGGGTGTGATGCTGGCAATTACTCCATCATATACTTCGCCAACCTTGTCTTTCATAAAGCGAACCTTCAAACGGTCAATCATTTCCCATTCCGCTTCAGTAGCGATTTTTTCCCGTTCTGAAAGAAAATCCCCTGCAGTTGTCATAGAACCAAATGGTTCAGGTCTTTTGTTTGATTTAATAGGTACACCATCAGACCTTTGCTCGAGGAGTTCGGCCAGTTTTCGGTGAACCAAAAGATCAGGATATCGGCGAATGGGAGAAGTGAAATGAGTGTAATGGGTTGCGGCCAGTCCGAAATGACCGGTGTTCTCCGGAGAATATCGGGCTCTTTTCATTGTGCGGAGCAGGAGATTATTGACAATATATTCTTTGGGGGTTTCAGCAACCAGGTCTAGGATATTACCGAACCATTGCGGAGTACCCTGTCCATCTGGCAACTTAAGTCCCAAGGTTTTGGCAAAGGTGGTAAAATCAGCGACTTTCACCGGGTCGGGAACCTCGTGGATACGGTAAAGCACCTCGATATTTTGCTCCGCAAGTGTTTCTGCGACTGCCTCATTAGCAGCCAGCATGAACTCTTCGATTATTTTGTGGGACAAGTATCGTTTGGTTCGGGTTATTTCCTGAATTTGCCCTTGGTCGTCAATGGTCAGGTTTGCTTCCGGCAGGCTGAAGCCGATACTCCCTCGCGTTAAGCGATTGTGCTCAAGTTTTTTAGAAAGATCAGCCATAAAATGGAGCGGTTTTTCAAGCGCACCATACTTTTTTTTCAACTGAGCATCTTTGCCAGCAAGTATATCTTTAACTTGTATGTACGTTAATCTGTAATGGCTTTTAATGATGCTTTTAAAGAATTCCTTGCTGGTAGGTTTCCCCAGGTTATCAAAATCAAGCACTACGGTAAAAGCATAACGATCTTGGTTGGGGACGAGGCTGCAGAGGTTGTTTGAAAGTCTTTCAGGCAGCATCGGTACGACCATGGTTGGGAAATAGACACTTGTCCCACGTCTGCATGCTTCATTATCTAGAGGAGAATTCGGCTCTACATAATGACTTACATCAGCAATAGAGACATACAGCCGATATCCCTTAGGAGTCATGGCAATAGCCACTGCATCATCAAAATCCCTGGCGTCATCGCCATCAATTGTAAAATGTACAATTTTTCGCAGGTCTGTCCGAGCCTTATCTGGTTTCACTTTCTCTGGCAGGCTGTTCGCTTGCTGCAAACTGTTATTTTCAAAAATATCAGGAAGCGAATATTTAGATATGACCATTTTAGTCTGTACTTCGAGATCTTCAGGATCTCCTAATACTTGTATGATGCGGCCTGTAGGATTTCGTTGACCGGGTATAAAATCGGTTATCTCGACAATCACCGCATTTCCACTTCTGGCTCCACAGAAGTTTTCTTTGTGCACCATGATAGTGTAAGTGAACCGTTCATCCTCAGGCATGACAGTGCCAGTGTCTCTGCCCCCGGAAAAGATGCCCGCCAAGCGGCTGACAGCACGGCTGAGAACCTGTAAGACCCTTGCCTCCATACGATTCTTTCGATGGCCAAAAAGTTCGACCAAAACCCTGTCGCCGTGGTTTGCAGTACCTAAGTTGCTCCGTGATATGTATGGATCTGATCGTCGACTATTTTCTTTCTTGTCGTCCTTCACTTCAATAACGGCAAAGCCGAAACCACGAGGATGCATTGAAACAGTAGCTTGAACCAGTCCGGCATCCTGGTTGAATTGATAATGCTTTTTCTTCGTACATTTGAGAATCTGCCGATGACACAATCTGGCAAGAATATCTTTGATAGCTTTGACTTGCGTATGGTTAAGATTCAGCTCATTAAGTAAATCCTGTAAGGAAAAAAACTGTGGTTTATTGCGTAATAAAGAAATAATATTAACTTCAAGCGCCGAAAAGGATTGACGGGAGCCTGCTTGAGTTATCCCTTGAGGGGTTCCGCGATTTTTTCTTGGCTGCGTCCTTTTGGGACGGGGACGCGTATTTCTTTTTTTCTTAAATACTTTATTTCTGCGATGCATTGTATCGAGTGCTGTTTCAAGGATAGATGTTATGGCCTTGAAGACCGTAAGTTTTTTGAAAAATATTAAGATGCGTTTATCGGCTTTTAATGCATAATCCGGTATTACCGGGTATGTTTGTAATTTACTGCTGATACCTGGTTTTGATAATGCCGCTTCACTCTTTATATCCTTCCGTGTGCCGGGCTGCCTGTCTGCCTGTTATTCTGATGGTATTTTCAGGAATGATTGTTAATAATTGCAAAAGATTTATTTGTATGATAACTGTTTGTTATTAATATGTTTTTATAGATGCTGCCTTGGCGCATAATCAAAAATGCTGAGTTTACTTTAAAAGGGGTCTCATTGTTAAAACAATTCAGTATAGAAGACTTGTGTTGCACGGAGGGGCAATCAATAAATATATGAATTATAATACAATCATAATGGATATTTAAAGAAATACAATAGAATCATCTCGCTGAATTTGATGCAACCTAAGCAATTCGATATAGTCAGTTATAAAGAGCTCATGGGCCGCTATCTGGGTGAAACCATTGGTAATGTTAAGGTTTTCTGGGATGCCCTTGTCTTTGCTGAACAAGCCCATGCTGGCCAATGGCGAAGGTCCGGAGATGCATATATCCTTCACCCGTGTCAGGTAGCTCGAATTCTGGTTGAAGAACTGGATATAAAAAATCCGGAAATACTT
>CAMYJP010000033.1 GCA_947258675.1 uncultured Desulfobulbaceae bacterium
AACTTCAACATAATCATATGGATCCGAACGATATTTACTCAAGATTGCATCAAAGTCTATTTCGTTATGCATGCAGCCTTTAACCTTAAACTGTTTTATCTATAATACAAATTCCTCCCACCCATGGTGAGAAGAGCCTTATGTAAGTTTTTACGAAATTCGCGCCGGTCCCAGATGCCTTGTATATGGCCTCTTTGTAGTGCATTCCGGGCATTATGGTAGTCAGGCGGAATATCTTCACCAGTGGTTTCCCTAATCACCCGATGTCCGGCAAAACCGATTCTGCTGGAACGGATTGCAAATTGATATGGAGAGCAGCCAAGAAAGCTTGCCACAGGCCCAGCATACGAATTGTTGTCGTAAACTACGATGTAGAGTCCACCTGAATCAATATATTCACGAACAGCCATTGTACATTTAGGCATCTGAATAACACCGAGAGTTCCTTCTTGGATGCGTATACCGCCGGTGGTATGTACATAAGCCAAAAGAGGTCTGCGTTTGAGCCGCGCTTTTTCACAGGCAATAACGAATTTTTCGCCTTCGGTGGAGCCGACGGTACCGTTCCTAAAGTCACTGTAAAGCATTGCAACAACAATATCTACATCTAACACTTTCGCATAAAATGTGATATTGGCACTGTTACGGCCGGTTCGTCCTCTGGCGTTTTCGAGCCTGCTGTCAAACCCGTAATATCCCAATGGATTTAAAGCAAGCAAATCTGCATTGAATTCATTTACCGAATCCAAATCAAAGAGGTTTTTGAGATACCATTCGTATTCCAGCGGGAAATGAAAACCGCAATTTTCGCAAACACCAGAGAATTCACCATACAGATCCGGCACCCAAAGGTCCTTGCAGCCGTATTTTTCAGCGTTCGGACACGAAACGGTTCGATCTTCATTGGCCAGAGGGCTGGTGTAGGTATCGAGAAGTTCTATGGGATCCATACCATTTCCTACGCTTCGGTCAATTGTTGGTTTTGACTGTTTTTCAATAGGCGTGCGGCTTATAAAATTGAAGGCTGCAGTAAACGGAGCAGATAGCCTTTGCATTAAAGCAGAGCTTTCACCAGAGACGTCTTTGAGAACTTTTTCCACCTGTTTCTGATGGCTTCTAAGTAAATCAAAACGGAAGCTGTAGTAGCATCTAGCGGAAAGGTTTCGAACCTTTTGATATACAGCTTCAGAGGTTGACGGCTTACCGCCATAGCTGTCGGTGGCCATGCTTCGATATTTTCTGGTGCGCGAATTCAGAAGCCTTTTAACTTCATCTTCGGCCAAATCCCACGAAATATCAATTTTTGGTTCTTCTGCCGCTTCTTCTTCGGCTTTTTTCAATTTTATTTCATAGGCTCGGAAGGCTCGCAAACTTTTCGTTTTTAATACGACTTCATCTGTAGCCCGCAAGATTTCTGACTTGAGTTGCTTGAAAAAGGCAAAATCATCTCTTTTTGCGCCAAGTAGAGGTTCCTGGATGATTCGATCAATAGTGCCTAGTTTTAAATTGTCCGATGCGGTTATTCGTAATCTGTCAGCGCAAGCCTCTACGAGTTCTCGGGGTAGCTTTTCGCCTTCCTTGATTTTTCCTTCTATTGCCGCCGCTCCTTCAGGAGAGATGACGGAATAGTATCCATGAGAGAGCATCAACCTGAAATCACTTAATCCCACCGCCTCGGCACCACCGGATCCGCCCTCTGAGATCACTGAGATCATGGGCACCCTGAGCTTGGTCATCGTGAATATATTTCTTGCAATTTGCTGAGCAGCTCCTGGGTATTCTTCTACTGGAAAGGAACCTGGAGTAAAAATATAGAAGTGTATCGGAATACCTTCAGTTTCCGCAACTCGCATGTATCTTAAAGCTTTTTCATTGCCCCAGGGCTTGCTTGAACCTCCGTTTCGGAACTCTTCCCCATGACCTTTTTCATGACCTATTACCATGACCGGTTGTGTATAAAACCTGTTTTTACTTTGTCGTACAACATTGGCTTTTGCTACAACCATAGATGGGTCGATACTGGCATCGTCCTCTCCTCCTAGCTCTGTGTATTCTTCATAAATATTTTCCAGAATATCTTTGAGAGAAAACCTGAGAGGGCTGCGCACAATGCGTGCACGTTCCATGGATGTAAGGTTTTCTTCACACCGTTCTTCGAGAAAGGTCAGGCTGTCTTCCAACTTACGTAGTTCTTCGGCAAGATCCTCCTCTGAATAATCATAGTAGGAATGGAGCAGATGGTTATGTTTTTCCTGAAAACCGGAGATATTACCCCATTCGTTGGAGTCTTTAATTGAAATAAGGTAATTAATTCGCTCTTCGGTTTTGAGAAGCCGTTTTCGTAAATTTTCCATGCGAAATATTAGTATTTGGTTTTCATCCGGAAGATATCAAGGTTTTCCGGAAAAAATATCAGAGTCTGCTTAAAACGTGAGCAGTCTGTCGAGGTTATTCCCCAGGTAGTTAATATTTGTGATGATGGGTTCTCCTTTACCGTTTGAGCCTTCGATCTGAACATCATCAAGGAATTGTTTGGCGCGTTCTTTTGTTGCCTGAATTGTTTTCCCCCAAACAATCGCTAAGGCGAGGTTGGGATCATAATCACTGGGAATCACATATGGTCTGTCAAATGGCACGTGAGTGTAAATAGCAGCCCATTCGCGCTGTGGGAAGGAGAATTTGGTTATTGTGCCTATCCAGGGTGCAAAGCCGCGTTGGGTATCCTCTGCAACAATTCGGAGTTCAATGCTGGCCCCGCTGAAAGTGATATCGTTCTGAGAAATCCCGAGTGGTTCCCCAAGAGCGAGACGAATCTGCTCCTTTATAAGGTTGGGCTGTTTGCCGTTTATATAACTTATCCTTGCTGAAACATCATTTTCGACCTGAATGCGGGTATTAACTTCGAGCAGGTAGGGCTGGCCGTTTTGGGCGACTATCCATTCCCAGGTGCCGACATTATCATAACGTACATGGGAGGCGAGTTTCAAAGAGTATTGTACAATTTTTTCAAGGACTTCTTTTGAGTTAAAATCATAGGAAAAACAATCGTTGTCAAACCCTGGAGCAGCTTCAAGCCTTTTTTGACGTCCGGTGCTCTGGATAGTGCAATTCCTTGTGCCAAAGTGCAAACGTTCACCTTGCCGGCTGCAGACAAGCTGAACTTCGAGGTGGTTGTAATCACGAAGACATTGCTCAATTAACACTCCACCATCGCCAAATTGCCTCTTGGCATAATTTTGCACTTGCCTGTATACCCTTCTGAATTGTTCGATTTCAGAAACTTCTTCGATGCCCATACCACCACCACCGGCAGCCGCCTTAACCAGAACAGAAGGACTTTTGATATCCTGTCGACGTTGATTTTCCATGAGTTGTTCGGCAATTTCTTCAGCTTCCATTTCGTTGTAAATGGGCGCGTCAGTGCCAGGAATTACCGGAATATCTAATTGCTTGGCGATTCTTTTGGTATTGATTTTGTCACCAAGGTTTTTGATAACTTCCCAATTAGGTCCAATGAAAACAAGCGACCGGTCGCGAATCGTAGCTCTTCTCGCAAACCTGTGATCTTCTGAAAAAAAACCATATCCCGGATGGATAGCGGTACACATAGCATGATCAGCCACCGCAAGAATGTCATTTGGATCTGTATAGCTCGCAATGCGCCAGGCTTCATGCTTTTCGTTATCGAGTCGAATGCGGACATGTTCGGAATCTTCATCTGCAGCTGTGTATACAACCGCAAAATCAATATCCAGCTCTTTGCAGGCCTTCATTATGCGTAGGGCGATTTCTCCACGATTGGCTATGAGTACTTTTCCTTTCAAAGATGATCCCTTATATCTGGCAATTTAATTGTGCTTGAATTCTGAGGAATATTTGCTCTTTGCTGTTTACCAGCCAAAATTTCTTTCGAAATGGCATGATATTTTGACCTAGTTGCCAGTGTTGTAGATTGATTGGGTGGATTGAGCAGCAGACCTGAGCTCCTTGTTTCCGGATGATGGCTAACTATAATTGGGTGAATCTGAATATAAAAGAGAAATCCTGAATCCTGAGAACAAAAAAGGATGAATACTGTTATTTTCAGTTTATTCATCCCTGCTAAAGTTGCCTTTATTCCTATCGCATTCGTGGCTATTAATCTGAAAGGCAAATGATTTTCTGAATCCCAAACGATTTTTCTTCGGTAGAAGTGTGAAAATTAGTGCGCTTATATACCTGTTTTCAGGGTAAGCGTCAATTTTTTTCTTGACTTTATCCCCTATTTTCCCTACCCATTGAGAAGACTTAATGAAGAAATGCATAGAAATTATCATTTTGTTCCAAACCAATTCTCTGTTGAGCAATAGCAAAGAATAGACGATTATTATTTCGAGCTGAAAACTATTTCCGGTATTTCCGGACCTTATGTTAAGTAAGGTATAAATAATTACATATTTCGACAAAGGAATCAATTAACCGATATCAATGGATACAGATCCCCCTCCTGACTCGCACGACTCACCATCTACTAAGAACTTTTTCATCAGAATCATTGAATTCCTGGGCATAAATCGTCCTCCCGATTCCGCCGAAGATCTTGAACAAGAAATTCAAGACCTTCTTGAAGAAGGGGAGGAGCATGGTCTTATTACCAGCCAGGAAGGACAACTTTTTAATAGTATTTTCGAGTTTAAAGATACGCTGGTGTATGAAATAATGACTCCCCGTTCGGAAATGATATGTGCTGAAATAAATACTTCTATGCCCGAACTGGTTAAATTGGTTACTGAGAATGGTTTTACTCGAATCCCGATTCATTCTGATTCACCCGACCATATAGTCGGTATTGTGCATGCTAAGGATCTGCTGGTCATGGCTGGCGGGCCATGTGGGCAAGAACCCGTGCTTTCGGAATTGGTGAAACCGGCTTATTTCGTGCCGGAAAATAAAAGGCTTGTTGACTTGCTACGTGAATTTCAGGCTAAAAAAGTGCATATGGCCATTGTCACCGATGAGTTTGGCAGTGTACGCGGTCTGATTACTGTGGAGGATATTCTTGAAGAAATCGTTGGCGAAATTCATGACGAATACGATAAGTCGGATACCGGCTGGCGGGTACTGGCAGATGGTTCATTATTGATTTACGCTAAGGTGGATATTGAAGAAGTGGAGTCTTTTTTTGGAATTACTTTCCCGGAAGGGCATTATGAATCGGTTGGTGGGTTGATAATCAATCAGTTGGGGTATGTACCCCAAAATGGAGAAACAGTGGAACTAGCTGGATTGATGTTTAAAGTGATATCAGCGACCAAACGTCATATTAAAACTGTCAAGATCAGCAGAATTGAATAGGCTCAAGCTAATTGTTAGTTTCAAATAACCAACTCTTGTAGGTATCTCTTACTTATTCGAATCAGAGCCTTTATTACAGCCTGCACCCTAATCCTGTCCAATTTTTCATATTCCTGTGGAACATTTAAAGAGCAATAAAATCAACTACTATTTTGCCTTCGGGACTGGGTGCTTGTTTTTTTTATCATTCCCAGGTTCTGCTGGATTTTGGCCATTGATTTTTCTGGCACTAGTCCCGTTTTTATGGGCAATTCAAGGTGTGTCTCCTGGCAAAGCCTTCCGGCTGGGATTATTTGCCGGTTTTATACATTATGTCTCGCTTCTATATTGGATAGTCATTGTCCTTGGTTTTTACGGACATCTCGCCTGGTGGGTATCGGTTCCAGCTCTTATTTTGCTCTCTTTATATATGAGTCTGTATACTGCTTTTTTTGCCATGGGCGCTGCAGTAATGCAGCAACGGTTGTTTGCATTTATATGGTTGGCACCAACCGCATGGGTGGCTCTCGATTTTATCCGCGGAACAGTCTTTTCCGGTTTCCCCTGGCAAGATGTTGGCTATTCCCTGTATCGTATTCCTTTATTGATACAGGTTGCTGACCTTGTTGGCCACCATGGTATTACCTATCTTATTATATTGATAAACTGTCTGTTCTTTGCAGTAATTAAAATCGTGTCACGTCTCTCGGACGATAATGTAAATCATGGCCAAACTAGGGATGCTCAGTGGAAGACTTCATTATCATTAGGGATTGGCCTTTTATTTGTACTGATCACAGCTTATTATAATTTCTCGCGCTACCAAGAAGTAGAATATCTTGTCAACCAGAGCCAGTCAATTCCGGTTGTTGTAGTTCAGGGCAATATTCCCCAGGATCAGAAATGGACACCCGAAATGCAGGAAGAAACTCTGAAAATATATACGGATCTCTCGATCTCAGCCCTTTCCACTATGACTAAAGAGAATGCTTCACCTATTCTTATCTGGCCAGAGACAGCAATTCCTCTTTATCTGCATGAGGATGGCAGGATACCAATTATTATCGAATCGATGACACAGGATGAAGGAGTGTTTTTACTGACCGGAGCTCCATATATTGAGGAAAGTTCTGCTTCAGGCTCTTCAGAGGCCCAAAGGCATTATAATAGTGCAGTGCTTATTTCAGATAATGGGAAAATTATCGATAGATACGATAAACAACACCTGGTTCCGTTTGGGGAATATATTCCATTCAGAAGTATTCTGCCTTCTGTAGCACCAGTAGTTGAAAGTATGGGAGATTTTAATGCCGGTTCCAAACGAGGGCCGCTTTCCTGCCAGAATGTAAAGCTTGGGATTTTGATATGCTTTGAGAGTATTTTCCCAGACCTATCTAGAAATTGGGCAGCAGAAGGAGCAAATCTGCTGGTGAATATCACCAACGATGCCTGGTTCGGTCGCTCCAGCGCCCCTTGGCAGCATCTATCCATGGCTGTTTTCAGAGCAGTGGAAACTAGAAAATCTATGGCGCGAGCAGCAAATACAGGAGTGAGCGGATTTGTGGATCCTCTCGGCAGGCTGCTTTCAGTCTCGTCACTGTTTGAATCGGATTATCTGATGGCAAAAATCCCATTGCTGGGTTCATCCACAACATTTGTCCGATATGGCCATTATTTCCCGTCGATGTGTCTCATTGTGACCCTGCTGACTATTGTTTCGGGAATACGTCGAAAGCGTGGTATGTAATGCAAAACCCTGATTAATCATGTATTTTACTAATGCTGAAGAGACAAGTTTAATATATCCTTTAATGTCAGCAGCCAATGGAATATACTATGAGGTTTGTAATATACTTTTTTTGTTCAGCTTCAGTAAATTGAGGGAAGAGAAATAAATTTAGCGAGGTGTAAAAAATGTCAACGGAATTAAAACAGAAAATACAGAACCTGAAAGAGAGATTATTGGCACTCAAGGAGCATCTTTGAAGTAGATAACAAAAAAGAACAGCTTGAGAAATTAGATCATCTTATTCTGGCCCCTAATTTCTGGGATGATGCGGCAAATGCCAAGAAGGTGCAGAAAGAGAGGGGGCGTATTCAGGAAATTTTGTATTCCTGGGAAAATTGTGTCTCCACGCTTGAAGAGTCGGAACTCCTCTTTGAAATGGCCTTAGAGGAAAGTGATGAAGAAACTGAAAAAGAGGTTGATCAGATTCTAAATCAGCTTGGAGACAGGGTCGCTTCATTTGAGATGGAATGCATGTTCAGCGGTGAGCATGATAATTCAAATGCAATATTGGCCATAAACGCAGGGGCTGGAGGTACTGAAGCCCAGGATTGGGTTAGCATGTTGTTGCGGATGTATTTGCGTTGGGCGGAAGAAAAGAACTACAAAGTTGAAATTCTTGATGAACTGCCTGGGGATGAGGCCGGCATTAAGAGTGTCGAAATTTTGATTCAAGGGCGTAATGCCTACGGTTATTTGCGTTCAGAACGAGGCATACACCGTCTGGTGCGTATCTCCCCCTTTGATGCAGGTGGCAGGCGACATACTTCATTTGCCTCAGTGTTTGTTTTTCCCGAACTGGACGATGATATTGATATAGACATTGATGAAAAGGACCTGCGGATAGATACATATCGTGCTAGTGGGGCTGGAGGGCAGCATGTCAATAAAACCAGTTCGGCGATACGTATAACCCATATACCAACCAACATTGTAGTTCAATGCCAAAATGAACGATCACAGCACCGGAACAAGGACACTGCAATGAAAATGTTGCGAGCGCGTCTATATCAGCGCGAAAAGGAATTGCAGGCTGAACAGCACCAGGAACTGCACGGTGAAAAAAAGGAGATTGCCTGGGGAAGTCAAATTCGGTCATATGTTCTTCAGCCATACCGGATGATAAAAGACCATCGAACCAGTCATGAGGTCGGAAATGTTGACAGTGTGTTGGATGGACATTTAGATTCTTTTTTAAAAGCATTTTTGCTTTGGGAAGGGAAAGGTGATTCAATGAAGTTGAAGATTGAAGGATGAAATTTGACTTTTTAGAAACCATCAATATTGAAAGAAAAAGGATGTACTGCCTGGCGGCTTGATAGCCGTATGGGCACTGATTAGGTTGACTGTTAATAAGAATATAAAAGGCAAAAAAGCCTGTATCAAATGTGGCGCATGTACCTCTGTGTGCCCAGTCTATATGGTCTCGGGAAGGGAGCGTTACACTGCCAGGGGAAAGCACCATGTCGTGGAAAATCTTGCCGTTTCAAAGCGTACATCGGCATTTGATGATCTTCTTTCAAAATGCATTCTGTGTGGGGCGTGCCAGGAAGTTTGCTCCAGAGATCTTGCAACTGAGAAGTTAGTTGTTATAGCCCGCAGTGCACATTCCCGTCTCTCCGGGATATCATTTGTAAAATATCTTGCCAGCAGGGCCCTTACAAAACCAAAACTACTCTCATACTTGATAGCTACCGGCAACTCGTTTAATCGACTACTCGCTTCGAGGCTGCCGGAAGAAAGCGGTTTGCGATTGAGACTGTCATCTTTGATGATTGAATCACTTCCTCCAGTACAGGCAAGTTTTGTAGAGAGCCTTTTACCAAAAGTTAAGGCTTCTGCTGCCCAGAAGGCCAGCCAAGGGACCTGTTCCTATTTTGTAGGGTGTCATGCTAATTATTTGCAGCCTGAAATCGGATCGGCAACAGACAGGATTGTTGAGAAAATTTCTGGATATCATCCTCAGGTCCCTCAGGGGCAAACCTGCTGTGGCATGGCCTCTTATACTTCTGGTGATATCAAGAACGCACAAAAGCTTGCCAGGAAAAATATCGTAGCGTTTGAAGGAAATGATCGACCGGTTCTCTCTTCGTGTGCATCATGTTATGCACATCTGTCCTCCTATCCTGATTTGTTTGAAGGGAATGCACATTGGCAGAAACGAGCACACCAGTTTGCTGAGCGCCTTTGTGAATTCTCAACGTATTTAAATACAGAGCTTGAGGTCCGGGGCTGTGACTATTTGCATGGCTCTGCAAATGAACAGAGTGTAACTTATCATGATCCCTGTCACCTTCGTTTCAAACATCATATAACTAAGGCTCCACGGCAGCTTCTTTCAAAGGTCCCATCCATTGTTGTACAGGAATTTGATGGAGGACCTCAATGTTGCGGGCACGGGGGACTCTTTAATATTGCGCACCCGGAAACGTCCAGGCATATTGCTGGACGTTTAATGGATAAATTCAATAATAATGCATCAAAGGTTATTGTTAGTACCTGCTCAGGGTGTTTACTCCAATTGTATCAGGAGTCGATGCGCCAGAAAAGCAATGTCGAAGTTGTGCATCTCGCTATTTTGCTTGAGGAATACTTGTAAGTATTCAGAGTAAGTTTGTTGCTCCTGACCTTAGGTCTAGCGCGGTTTTGAGATCTGTACGTTATTGTTTTTTGGTCGAGGCATTAACAAAAACGCTTGTGGTAAAGTATTACTGCTGATTATGTTTGAACAACTGAAAAAAACCTGATTTTATTTAAAATACTCATAAATATTTTAAAACTGAGCATATGATTGATGAATCGCAACTTCGATAACTGCCAGATGCTTCAAATATTTTGAAGAATAGAGCTTGGCGAAAGGTAGCCCAGTGAGGAGATATGTTGGCGCGATCTGAGCGACAGCGAAATGTTCCCCTAGCGGAAAAGCAGCGTAAATTATAACTTTTGGCGACGCCATCTATATATCATGGTGGTATTGAAGAAACATGAACAAAACGAGAGTATTGCGTCAGGATATGGAGGAGCGGGAAGCGCAGATCCTTTCTCCATATGCTACTTTAAGCAAAGGCAGTAAAGGAAGGAGGAGACAGGAACCAGAATGTGACATACGTATGTCCTTCCAGAGAGACAGGGATCGGATAATCCATTCCAAGACCTTCCGGCGGTTGAAACATAAGACGCAAGTATTTTTAGCCCCCACAGGAGACCATTATCGGACCCGGTTAACGCATGTGCTAGAAGTCTCACAGATTGCCAGAACCGTAGCTGTGGCATTGAGATTGAATGACCAACTGACCGAGGCAATAGCCTTGGGACATGATCTGGGACATACGCCTTTCGGGCATGCAGGCGAATCTGTTTTAAACGAATTGCATCCAGGAGGTTTCAGACATTACGAGCAGAGTCTGAGGATTGTTGATCTTCTTGAAAAAAGGGGGGTTGGTCTGAACCTCACCTTTGAGGTACGAGATGGAATCAGCAAACATTCAAAAGGCCGCCGGGATATCTTGCCGGATAATATCTCACAGTTGCCGGAGACCCTGGAAGGCAAGGTTGTCCGGGTCGCGGATATTATAGCCTATGTTAATCATGATTTGGACGATGCCATACGTGCAGGGGTAATTCAGGAGAACCAACTGCCTGCCGATATTCTCGCGAAACTGGGAGATACTCATTCACAACGCATCAATACCATGGTACATGACCTTATTTCTTGCACAATAAAGGAAGAGGCGAACAGGCTGGCAATGAGCCCTGAAATACTTGCCGCCATTAACGAGCTTCGAGCTTTTTTATACACGAATGTCTATGAGACAAATCGTGTGCATGATGACTTTGTCAAGGCCATGAAAATAATAAGAGAATTGTATTATCATTTCATGGAGCATGAACTTCCATGGGACAAATCAACAACTAATTATGATGAAAGCGTTCCAAAACATCGCCAGGTGTGTGATTTTATTGCTGGTATGACCGATCGTTATGCGCTTGATCTCTATGCAAATATTTTTCTGCCCAAACCTTGGAGCGTGTTATAGATTGTAGGATATTGCATTCAACAAATGTTGACGGATAATATGTGGCGTAATTAATCTCTTTCCTAGAACCTAGAACCTAGAACCTAGAACCTAGAACCTAGAACCTAGAACCTAGAACCTTGAACCTTGAACCTTGAACCTTGAAGTATTACATCATTAACGAATACAAAAAATGTTAACAACACCAGACGATAAAACTAAAACAGAGGACCTTGCTAAGGCGTATGATTTTACCGCCGTAGAGAAGAAATGGTATGTCTATTGGGAAAAGCATGGGAGCTTTCATGCAACAATGGATGAAGATAAGCCAGCCTTTTCTATAGTTATTCCACCACCCAACGTGACCGGTGTACTTCATGTCGGCCATGCGCTGAATAATACCCTGCAAGACATTCTTGTCCGTTTCAAGCGTATGCAGGGTTTCAATACACTGTGGGTCCCTGGAACCGATCATGCAGGCATTGCAACCCAAAATGTTGTTGAACGTCATCTAGCTCAAAACGGCACCAATAGGCATGATATAGGCCGCAAGGAGTTCATCAGAAAAGTCTGGGAGTGGAGAGAGGAATCCGGTGGGCAGATTATCAACCAGTTGAAAAGGCTTGGTTGTTCCTGTGATTGGGAGCGGGAGCGCTTTACAATGGATGAGGGATTGTCCAGGGCTGTACGTGAAGTGTTTTACCGATTGTACAAGGAAGGGCTTATATATAAGGGCGATTATATTATCAATTGGTGTCCGCGTTGCCACACTGCATTGGCTGATTTGGAGGTGGAACATGAACCCACAGACGGAAAGCTCTATCATATACGGTACCCCTTTACCTCTGAGACGGGCTACCTTGTAGTTGCTACTACAAGGCCTGAAACCATGCTTGGCGATACCGCGGTTGCAGTGCATCCATCTGATGAACGTTATAACTCTCTTACCACCAAATCAGTGGTGCTACCTTTACTAAACAGAACCATTCCAATAGTTTTCGATGCCCATGTTGAGCGTGAATTCGGAACTGGTGCTTTGAAAGTGACTCCAGCTCATGATCTGAACGATTTTGAGATCGGCAAACGTCATGACCTGGCAATTGTCAAGGTTATGGACGAACATGGAATGATGAATGAGGCCGCTGGACAATATGTCGGCTTAGACAGATTTACATGTAGAAAACAGGTGGTTGCTGATTTAAAAGAACAGGGACTGCTTGAAAAGATTGAGGAGTACCAGCATGGTGTCGGTACCTGTTACCGGTGCCAAACGGTAGTGGAACCATCTCTTTCCAAGCAATGGTTCGTATCTGTGAAACCCCTGGCTGAAAAGGCGATTGCTGCAGTTAATGACGGCCGGACCCGCATCCTCCCGAAGTCCTGGGAAAACACCTATTTCGATTGGATGAACAATATTCGTGACTGGTGCATTTCGAGACAGATCTGGTGGGGGCATCAGATACCTGCCTGGACTTGTAAATCCTGTGGTGAGCTGATAGTTAGAGCTGTAGATCCCGCACAGTGCAGTAAATGCGACTCCACGGAATTGCAACAGGAGACCGACGTGTTGGATACTTGGTTCAGTTCCGCTTTATGGCCTTTTTCAACACTTGGCTGGCCGGACAATACCAAGGAACTCTCTCTTTTTTATCCAACTTCAGTACTTATAACCAGTTTTGATATTTTGTTCTTCTGGGTAGCCCGCATGATGATGATGGGACTCCATTTCATGAACGAGGTGCCATTTGCCGATGTCTATCTCCATGCATTGGTTCGCGATGAGAATGGACAGAAGATGAGTAAATCTAAAGGCAATGTGATGGATCCGCTTCTTGTAATGAATAAGTATGGCACTGACGCTCTGCGTTTCACCATGACGGCATTTGCCGCTCAAGGTAGAGATATAAGACTTTCGGAGGAGCGGAT
>CAMYJP010000034.1:0-12952 GCA_947258675.1 uncultured Desulfobulbaceae bacterium
TGAATCAGGTGGTAAAGAGCAGGATTATTATAAGCTGTATACCTTCAAACCGGAGGACGGAAAAGTACTGGAAGCTGATTCCTATGGCGGAGTCTATGTCCACAAAGCAGATTGGGCTTCCGGAGCTCTCAAAACGCCACGAGATGCATGCAAGGTAGCTAAAACGCGTTCCATAAAAAAACAGGTATTTGATCCCTGGCCTCCACACTTATTTATTAACCGCTCATTCAGTTGCGCTAGTGAGTAGTCTTCAGAGTGATTCGTATTTACTTGTGGGGATTGGTCTTGAGAATGGTGGCTTGTGGTGCTGGATGAAGGGTGTGCAAAGAATTTACAGGAAATATCTAGTAAGGTACCTTTAGTTCAGTTGATAATATTTTGCATGAGGAGGCACAAAAATGCGTCCCCGGTTTTACTTTAATACCCAGAGGTGGCGGACAAAGACACGTTCCGCAAATAAGGCAAGAAGAATCTTGAAGTTGTCTAAAGATACTGTGGCATTTATGGTGATTGCTGGAATGATGCTCGTGCTCTCTTCCATTACTGCGATGGCTAAGGTAGAGCCTGTTGTTGATTCTCGCACCTTAGCTGCGGGCACAACTGGCAACCAGATCATCTTCGAAATCCTTAACGAAATCGACAAGCCGGTAAAAGGTGTCAAGATGGTTCCTCAGTCCTCCATGCAGTGGATTGAGATTACAAATATATCACCACCATCTGCTACATTGACCCCTGAACAACCAACTGATTTTATAGTTGAAATGTCCGTCCATGAAGATGCGCCGGATGGTGCGACAGAAGAGATATCCTTTATTTTTAGTAACGATGATAACGTTTTTATCGATAAACCTCAGTTTAAGGTAACTATTACTATCAAAGCATTTGAGATGCCTGATGATTCGGAAGCTGGCGATATCGTTGGAGATGAACAAAAAGAGGGTATTGGTGATGAGGAAACACCCTCCAAAAGGTTTCCATCACCACCAGGGTCTGATGTTGCTGTTCCGGAAATAGGGGGTCCACCTATGCCTCCAGGTGAAAGAGCAGTCCCACGCAAAAAGTTTCCCTCGCCACCAGGATCTGATGTAGTACCTGGACCGGCAATGACGCCTGCCAGCTTGGACCCCAACACCCCTCCTCTAGCACCACTTATCAGCGAATGGTTGCGCATAGCCGAACCTCCCATAAATGCCACAGCCGGTGCCAGAGCCTATTACGATGAATGGGGCCGAATGCTTGGACAGCTGGTTGGTGCCATTGGCTGGGCAAACCAGAAACCCGATGGCGTCGGGGGGCGTAGCTCACAAGAATATGTGTGGTCTTTCCGTAACAGACTCGACTCGGTTGACCATTGTACCCTTGAAGAATTTGTAATGAAGCGTATCACCAATCAATCGATTAATGACTGCAAGGGCCGATACAAGCCGGTTGTTCCGGATGTGGTGGGCATGGCAATAAGAAAGGCCAAGATCAAACTTTCCGACATGGGCTTTAATGTTAACATTTCAAATGCACAAACAAATTCATCCCAGCTCAGTAGAGATGCGGACTCAGCGATTGTAGTGAGTACCAGGCCGGGTGCCGGCACAACAGTCAATCGCAGGGCAACAGTTTTTATCATGATCCGAGCGCTTGATTCTCCTAAAAAAACAAAAATCGAGCCTCTGCCAAAGCCGGCAAGAACAAAGCCAGCAAGAACAAAGCCGGTGAAAACCGCCAAGAGTCCTGTTGCGCCACCACCACCCCAAGAAAAACCGGTAAAAACCGCCAAGAGGCCTGTTGCACCACCGCCACCGCAAGAGGTAAGTGACGATCCATTCATAGAAGATAATCCTTTTGCCGGAAGCGATTCCTGGGTTTCAATGGTTAAGGGAAGAGAGGGGCAAAGGAGCGAGGAAGTTACTAGTCAAATACAAGTTGATTCTGCTTCCATCGGTGATAAAACGGCTTTTACCAGTGACAGTCTCCTCGATGAACTTGAAGAGATGACAAAAATTAGTCCTCCTGTTGATAGTGGTTCAGTGCCAGCTACCCAATCTGCAAGTGGTGTAGGGACCGTATCAGCACCTCCAACGAATGGAGGCGACACCGGTTCAGGAGACTCTGCTGGTGGCAGTGGGGGATCTGATGTTTTAAATGCTGGCACTATTTTAGGGGCTTGGAATTTTGCCGGCAGCAGGCGTGATAGAAAATCCAGGAAAGGAAACATGCTTTTTGATGCCAACCAGACGTACACTTTTACTATTATTGACGCTGATGGCCAATCCAATGGCAGTGGAAGTGGCACCTGGAAACTTTCTGGAAAAAATCTTGATCTTGATTATCCATCACCAAGGAAGGACTGGTCGGGGACAGCCACAGGCAACTCTTCTTCCTTCATTTACCTAAACAATCACGGCTCGTATAAGTATACCCGTCCAGCGGGTTGGAGTCCTCCCCCTCCTCCTAAGCCCCCAGCTCCAAAACCTGACGAAACAAAGCCTTCGCCTGCTCCGAAGCCTCCACCAGCTCCGAAGCCTCCACCTACTCCGAAGCCACCTCCGAAACCTAAATATGATTGGGACAAACCCTTAAGCACACCTCAATATCTGATACATATTACAGGAGTTTATACTTTGGGTGGTTTTAAGGATAGGGATTATCATATGTTGTTTCCCTCGCCGCCTAAGGATGGTAAACTGCGTACCCCTGATGGTTATGGCGGGACCTTCACTAATACGACTGGTAAGTCATCAGGTCCGCATAAGACACCACGCTCGGTTTGTACGGCTGCCAAAGGACTCAAGACGAGATCCTTTACAGTATGGTACAATAGGGAAAGATTCAATTGCGATAACATGTAGGCTACAAATATTTAACTCGAACTATTCGACTTATAATACTGGGTGTCCCTTGAGGGGGATGGTATAAACTCCTCGCCTTTAGGCGAAGAATGTAATAATACCTTGAATCTCCAGCCAGTTTTAACCGACCACCGTACTCATCTTCTTCAAGACAATGGTCGTTCAGTTAGATATCGATAATCCTTAATTCTCGTAATTTTTTGCAGAAGAGATTGTTTTCGGCTGTTATTCTTTTCTCTCTACCTATGCAACAAAATATTTTTTCTTGTATGATAATAATTCCCAATAATCTAACCTATAGTTTCAATAACGCGCTCATTCATTTAAGATTTTTCCTTACTGTGCCGAAATAGACTTTACTAAACGATAAACTGGCTAACCGATTTCCTGACTAATCTTCGATCGGAGAGCTGGCTGTGAGCACAGTAAATAGATCCTCCTTTGTTGTCACAATTATAAGATGTTATATATTCATAACGATAGTAATACTGACTCAGTTAGGTCCTGCAAACGCATCTGCTTCTGCACTGGAACAATTTGCTGCAGGTAATGCCAGAGAGCTCTTTGGCTCCCAATCAACTTCCAATCAGATAGCAACCTATCATGATTCATTTGGTAATGATTCAGTTAATATCTTTTTAGTAACTAAAATTCCATCCTTATATCCTGACAGTTATATGCAGTCAGTTGAGGACGGTCAGCAAATGATAGCTGAAGGTGAATCTCTTCTTGTCAATGGACTTCAGGAAGAGGGTCGTTTGTTGATCAGACAAGGACGTGAGTTGGTAAATCAGGAAGATAAATACGGGACCATGTTCATTGCGGGATCTCTTGAAAGCTATACCGTAGTCGCTTTTCACCATGGGCTCCCAACTTTTGTGACATTTCAGGAGAGTGCCCGTAAGATTGCCGAAGAATTTTATCCTGGTGATTTTCCCTCATTCATAGGAATCCTGTATGTATCACCCCTGCAGTATTACTTTGAGTTCCAGATGAACGGCAGAAACATTCTTGTTAATCCATTTGATTCAGAAGTTGCTTTTAAAGAAGATATCGAACTTCCAGCAGGAATAAACAATTATTCTCCCGCACAGGTTATCGAAAGTCAACCTGTTACAAAATCTCTTTCAGGGATTTCAAGTGAACTGTATGGAGCAGCAGCAGCTCCGGGTACCTATCCTGACTCAGGAATGATAAATGATGTGCCTGATTATAACCAGCCACAGAACCTGCCAAACAGTTGTGCACCTGCAGCCGGAGCTAATTTATTGCTTTATTGGGATGCTAATGGGTATTCAGACTTTTTACCTGTATCGGAAAGTCCAGAAAGTGTAACCGATCTTATAGAAGATTTAAGCACATATATGAGCTGGGATCCTGCAATAGGCGTTCATTATGAAGATGTACAACCAGCTCTTCAAACATATGCATTGAATAAAAATTATACAACGTTTGATGTAAGAAGTTATATGGCCATAGGCTCTATGGACATCATTAAAGAAGAAGTTATGAACGGTCATCCAATTATTTATGGCAGTCAGATCAACCCATGGGGAACAGGTCATTTTGTCGTTGTCGTGGGGTATCAAGATAATTTTTTAGTAGTGCACGATAATTGGCCATCAACCCCTAAAGAATATTTTGTTAACTGGAACAGCATTGGACACGCGGATGATATGGTAACATTATTTATGCCGGATAATTACTATGCCGGGACTCTTCCAGGCACGACCTTGCAAGCTGGTTCAAACAACGTTTCATCGAGCGGTGGCGGGGGTGGTGGATGCTTTATTGATACTGTTGATTCAAATTCTGTGGATATTTTGAAAAATTTGATTCAGTTTGTTGCTAAATCGTTATTCCATCAAATATTTAATTGATGAATGTATAGAGGGTCGTTAAGAAAGGAATGGGGGATACCATAACCTATTATCTCTAAGTCCTAATCCGAATTTACTGTTGCAAGATCAAAAGCAGCCTTAAAAAGCGTCTGGGTATAGGGATGTGTTGGGTTGCTGAATATATCTTTTGCCGGGCCGGATTCGACAATCCTTCCGTTCTGCATAACCGCAATCTCATCAGCCATAGCGCGCACAACCCGAAGATCATGTGATATAAAAAGGTAGGTAATTCCATATTTGTTCTGCAGGTCGTGTAAAAGCTGGATAATTTGGGCCTGGATTGTCATGTCCAGAGCGCTGGTTGGTTCATCCAACACCAGAAAGCGAGGTTTGAGAACTACGGCGCGTGCAATGGCAATTCTCTGCCGCTGTCCGCCGGAAAATTCATGCGGATATCGGTCTGCCATCTCAGGTTCCAGCCCGACTTCTTCTAAAGCACTTTCCACAATTTTTCTCCGTTCTCTCCTGTTTTTTCCTATATGATGAATTTCCAGACCTTCTCCTATAATTCTTTCAACGGTCAGCCTTGGAGAAAGCGAGGAAAAGGGGTCCTGAAAAACTACCTGCAACTCTTTGCGTAAAGGTCGCATCTCAGGATTCATATACGTAAGCAGATCATGGTCTTCACCATTACGGCCGCTGTATTCTATTTTTCCTTTACAGCCGGTTAACCTGAGGATGCACATACCAAGGGTGCTTTTGCCGGACCCGGATTCGCCTACCAGCCCGTAGGTTGTGCCCTTGCGAATGGTTATTTCAACTTTGTCTACTGCTTTGATAACATTGATTGTGCGTTTGAAAAAACCAGCCTTTACAGGAAAATGACAACGCAGGTTATTAATTGAAATTAACGGTTGGGTTACATCTTTTGGTTCAGGCTCTCCTTTAGGCACACTATTAAGCAGGTGGATTGTATAAGAATCCTCTGGTGTTTTAAAAATATCAACAGTGTTGCCGGCTTCAACAATACGCCCCTGGTGCATAATATTGACTGTATCTGCAATTTTTTCGACCATTGTCAGATCATGGGTAATCAGTAGAACCGCCATTTCCAAATCCTGTTGTAAATCATTAATCAGATCAAGGATCTGAGCCTGGATGGTTACATCAAGTGCGGTGGTCGGTTCGTCAGCAATAAGTAATTCAGGACGGCATGCCAGGGCCATTGCAATCATGATCCGTTGTCTCTGACCGCCGGAAAGCTGGTGGGGAAAACTCTTCATTCGCTGCGCTGGGTCCGGGATACCAGTGCGATCAAGCAAATCAACAGCTTTTTTTTCGGCTTCACCCGCGGAGAGTTTTTGGTGCAATACAAGGGGCTCAATAAGTTGGCTACCGATTGAATAGACCGGATTCAAAGAGGTCATGGGTTCCTGGAATATCATTGCGATCCGGTTTCCGCGAAGTTGCCGCATGGCAGGTTCGCTTTCTGCCAGCAGGTTCTGACCATCAAACAGAACTTCTCCTTCATTTGAAACAGAGGCGGTTTTTTCAAGCAGCCGCAGGATGGTCAGGGCAGTTACTGATTTGCCGGAACCTGATTCACCAACCAGAGCAGTTGTTTTTCCCCTGTCAATGTCAAAAGAAATCCGGTTAAGTACCTTGCTGGTGCCGGTCTCGGAATAAATTATAGTAGAAAGGTTTCTTATATCGAGAAGCATTATTTTTTAGGTTCTAAAAATTATAGTCTTAAACGTATGATTACAAATTCAATGTGATTTTATTCATCCCCCGACCCTTTCATATCTTCCAATTGCACCATAGCCTTTCTAGGGTCAAATGTTTCCCGTAGTGCTTCACCGATAAAAATCAACAGGATCAAGGTCCCGACTAGAACAACAAAGGTGGTTAATGAAAGCCACCAGGCTTCAATATTACTCTTGCCCTGTGCCAGTAATTCTCCAAGGCTGGCTGTTGATGGCGGCACCCCAAGTCCGAGAAAGTCGAGACTGGTTAAGGCGAGGATGGAACCTGACATTCTGAATGGCAGAAAGGTAATAACCGGTGTCATACCATTTGGCAGCAAGTGCCTGAACATGATTTTCAGGTTGCCCAAGCCAAGTGCTTTAGAGGCTGTCACATAATCCATATTTCTTCCTTTCAGAAATTCCGCACGTACATAGTCGGAGAGTCCCATCCAGCCGAAGAGAGATAATAAGATGAGCAACAGAAGAAGACTTGGTTTGAATATTGATGCAAAAATGATGAGGAGATACAGCTCAGGCATAGCACTCCAGATTTCGATAAAACGCTGGAAGAAAAGATCAGTTTTTCCACCCAAATACCCTTGCACGGAACCTGCAGCAATCCCTAATATTGTACCAACAAAAGTTAAAGCAAAACCAAAAAGGACGGAAATTCTGAAGCCGTATATTAACCGGGCAAGCACATCGCGTCCCCGATCATCAGTGCCAAGCAGATTTATTTTGGTAGGAGGAGAGGGGACAGGTTGGTCAAGTTCTGGGTTAATAGAGCTAAAGGTGTGAGGATTTATAGGGAAAAAAGCCTTATTCCCATTGCTGGTAATTTTTTCAAGAATGTAGGGGTCACGGTAATCTGTCTCTGTCTCAAAATCTCCTTCGAAAACCGTTTCCGGATATGATTTGAAAATAGGAAAATAAAAGTTGCCGTTAAAATGAATGAGAAAGGGTTTATCATTACTGATCAGTTCAGCTGAAAGGCAGAAGACAAAAAGGATAGTAAAAAAAATAAGGCTAAAATAGCCTCTTTTATTGGATCTGAAGCGTTTCCACCTGCGTCTGGCAAGGCTGCTTGAACGTTTCACGTCTAACTCTCACTCTCAATG
This sequence comes from uncultured Desulfobulbaceae bacterium, assembly GCA_947258675.1. The sequence continues at coordinate 7,551 of CAMYJP010000034.1, forward strand.
CTTTCAAAGGTGATGCGCGGATCAACCAGCACATAACTGAGGTCTGAAAGCAGGCGGGATATCAATCCGATTATGGTGAAAAAATAGAGGGTTCCAAGCACCACGGGATAATCACGGTTGATAACGGACTCATAGGCCAGTAGTCCCATGCCGTCTAGTGAAAAAATCGTCTCAATAAGCAGGCTGCCGGTAAAAAATGCGGTAATAAAGGAGCCGGGAAAACCTGTAATAATTGGAATGATGGCATTTCGGAAGACATGTTTGTAGAGCACCTGGTTTTCTCCCAACCCCTTGGCTCGGGCGGTCAATACATACTGCTTATGGATTTCCTCCAGGAAGCTGTTCTTGGTGAGCAATGTCATAACAGCAAGACTGCCAACAGTACTAGCAGTAATCGGTAGAACCATGTGCCAAAGGTAGTCAAGGATTTTGCCAAGCAAAGTGAATTCGGCCCAATTATCAGAAACCAGGCCGCGCAAAGGAAAAATATTCCAGAAACTGCCGCCGCCAAAAAGCACAATCAATAGAATGGCGAGAACAAAACCAGGAATTGCATACCCGACTAAAATGACTGAACTGGTGATTATGTCAAACTGTGAGCCTTGATGGATTGCCTTGGATATGCCTAAGGGGATGCAGGTCAGGTAGACAATGAGAAATGTCCAGAGTCCAAGAGACATAGAAACTGGTAATTTTGAAATTACCAGACCGGAAACACTTTTATGATGGTAATAGCTGTTGCCAAAATCAAACATGATGTAATTTTTCATCATTATGAAAAAACGTTCTGCTGGAGGTTTATCAAACCCATAAAGTTTGTTGAGTTTTTCCAACCTTTCCTTATCGAGCCCCTGGGCACCCTGGTACATGTCGCCTGATTTTTTTACCCTTACCTCACCAGAGCCTGTTCCAAGGCCTCTCCCGGCTGAAGTAGAATGGCCTTCAATCTCTGCGATCATGCGTTCTACCGGGCCGCCAGGTACAAATTGAGTCACTGTAAAGGTTACCAGCATGATCCCAAAAAGGGTGGGGATCATAAGCAGTATGCGTCTAAGGATATAGGGTGCCATTATGTACCTTGTAAATCTATTTCCATAACTGTTCCGCCTCTTCGCGGATCACCACCTCCCGCCACACCTGGTATAACCGCATGAACACCACCAAAATACATGTCTTTGTCTGACCAGATATTGACTGGCCATAGTTTTTTTATGCGGCTTGTTGACTCTTCAGGGAGACCAGGCTCAACTTGCAGGATTTCTCCGTCCCAATGCATCCTAGGTGCAATAACTGCATCCTGAATATCAAGTTTAAAATCAACAGTATTGACGAGGACCTGAAGTAAGGCGGTGCGAATTCTTTTACTGCCGCCACTTCCAAAGACTAATGTAACATCATCATCATGAAGCATTAATGATGGGGCCATCATAGATGAAACCCTCTCACCAGGTGGGCTGGCATGAAATCCGTCAGGATGCAGGTCGTCCTCACCCATCATATTATTAAGCATTATGCCAGTTCCAGGTACAAAATAACCGGATCCTTCTCCGTTCGAAGTTGTCATGCTTGCGACATTTCCTTCACCGTCAGCAATACTCATATGGGTGGTTCCTTTACTCCAAAGCCTGATTTGCTGCTGTGATTTTAATAGCTCAGTATCGTTGAGTCCATTTTCCCGAATTCGATCAACTTCTTTCATGAGACCTGCAATTAAAGTAAGGTGCTCAGGAGATCCCCAGGCTAAATCTTTTAAGGAAAAAGATTCAAGGATAGACAATGCTGTTGAGGTGAGCGAACCTCCAAAGGATGGAGGAGGGTTGGTAAGCAATATATGTTCTTTGTAGGGAACACGAAAAGGTTCTCGCTCAATGACCTGATAGGATGCAAGGTCTTGAACTGTGAGTAATCCTTGTCCCTGTTCCATATCTGAAGCCATAGCTGCTGCAAGCTCTCCGTAAAAAAAAGATTCTCCTTGATCATTGGGAAGCTGTTCTAAAAAAATTGCGAGGTCAGGGTTTGTATAACAATCAGGAGGGGAAATATATTGGCCGTTGAAAACGTAAAGATTTCTCCCAGTCTCAGAGAATGTCATGATAGGACGTAAAAGGTCAAGAAAATATGCCTGACTTTCATTCACTATGACACCGTTTCGTGCTAACTGAACCGCCGGTTGTAAAATAGTTTCAAGGGGCAAACTGCCAAGTCGCTTGTGAATATGCAGGAACCCTTTCAGGTTTCCTGGAACAGCTATTGATCCGAGACCAACGTTGAATATTTGGTCAGAACCGGGGAAATGCACGGTCACCGGAAAAAAATGAGGTTCATGAAGCTTATTTTTTAGACCGCGCCCTGGCGTATCAACAAAAAAATCAAATAAAATTTCTTTGCTGCGCCCATTTTCGTATTTTGTTTTTGCAAGAAGAAAGCCCCCACCGCCTAGACTTGTAAGTGATGGTTCGGCAACTGCTCCTGTGAACCCTGCTGCAATAACCGCATCAAAAGCATTTCCTCCTTTTTTTAATATATCGACGGCAGCAGCGCTTACCAGGGGATGCCCAGTTGCAACTATAGCCTTGCGCGCGGGTGTCATTTCCAGAATTCCTCGTGCGTATTGTTTATTACTTCATGAAAGGAATGTGAATCATTATAAATTTTGCGTTGCAGATCTGCGCTGGTTCCTTCCTTTATGATTGATTCAAGTGGTTCTAAGTAGGCAATGCTCCCCAATGTATCTGCATATTGTGAAACCTCATGAACCAGATTTGCCGCGGCATCAGCAAGACTGATTAAACCTAAATCAGGGGTTGCAATATAATCTCCTTTTAGTCCGTAACGAGCAGCACTCCATCTGTTATGTTTAATGATCTGCATATGCGGAATGGTGTTGCCAGTCGGTGCATGAGCAATTTTAACAACAACTGCCTGCACCAGTGCGACCAGGGCAATTATTTCATTAAAGCGGGAGGGTAGGTCGCAAATGCGTATTTCTATCGTACCTAAGTCTGGGTGCGGCCGGACGTCCCACCATAAATCCCTTATCTGTTTTATTGCATCATATTGTAAGAGAATGGACACCAGTGTTTGATATTTATTCCAGCTTCCAAAATAGTCTGGAATTCCAGACCTAGGCAGCGCTTCAAAAAGCATGGCACGATATGAGTGAAAACCAGTATCATAGGACTCAAAATAGGGTGATGAAGCTGACAGAGCGAGAAATACAGGGAGGATTGTTCTGATATTATCACATATTCTGATTACTTTTTCTTTATCATTTACACCAACGTGTACATGGAGTCCTTGAGCAATGAATTGTCTGCCTGCAATCTGAAGTTTCCGCAGGATATCATTGTAACGCTGATCTTCAGTAATGCTTTGATCGGTACTGCTAGCAAAAGGGTGTAGACTTGCAGCATAGGGTACACAATTATTTTCCATTGCCAGATGATCAACAAACTCGCAAAGATCTTTCAATTTTACTTCGACTTCCTGGATGGTATTACAGATGTCTGTGTTGATTTCAATCATTGATTGAATAAATTCGGGTTTGATCCTTTGTTGGTAAGAGGATGGGAGTTCAGCAAGTAAGGCAGGAGCAGCAGGTGTCAGATTAAGTGTGGTTGGATCAAGAAGTTGGAATTCCAGTTCTACCCCTATAGTAAAAGGAGCACTGTGCTGAAAGTGAATTTCCTGCATTCGATTTATTTTTCCCCACAATCGATATTGTCAAACAAGAGTTTGTCTCCTTGTTTTACCGCTTGTCCACATTTCTCTCTGATTTTTTCTAAAGCTAACAGGGAAACCTTAGCAAGGAAAGATGAGCCGATTGGCAATACTCCTTCATCAAAATTAAAATATGGGCTGTGGGCTGGAACATCTGCCAGTCCAGGTAATCTTGCGCCAAAACGTACAAGACATCCAGGAATTTTATTGAGATAGTGGGCGAAATCTTCTCCACCAAGGCTAGGATGCTTCTGTTTGACAACACCGTTAGAGCCAACCACTGCTTTTGCTGCAACTCGTGCAAGTCTTGCTGCTCCTGTATCATTAATCACCGGAGGTAAACCTTCAATAAACCGTATATTTGTCTGGGCGCTGTAGAGCGAGTCCATTGCATGAACCATTCTTTCTAGACCTTCGACAATTTGTTTGCGAACTTTGGCATGAGTTGTTCGAATAGTGCCCTCTAATATTGCCTCTTCAGCAATAACATTTGAAGCAGTGCCACCTTGGATTCGACCGACACTGACTACAGTTGGATATGACGGGTTTACTTCACGTGACACTAAAGTTTGTATACTCATGACCAAAAGGCTGGCAACAACAATACTATCCACTGTTTCATGTGGGCGTGATGCATGGCCTCCTCGACCGCAGATTTTAATTTCAAAAGGATCAGTATATGCGCATATCAGACCTGGCTCCGCAGCAATTTGCCCAACTTCAAAATGTCGATCAATATGTCCTGCGAATATTGCCTGCACTCCCTGCAAAGCGCCGTCTTCAATCATATCGAGCGCACCGTTGCCATGCTCTTCAGCAGGTTGAAATAAAAGAACAATACGTCCAGGAATTACAGCGTTTTTTAGAAGGGCTGCGGCGCCTAAAAGCATGGCTATGTGTCCGTCGTGTCCACAGGCGTGCATGAGGCCAGGAACTTTCGAGGCAAACAGCAGGCCGGTTTTTTCCTGGACTGGCAAACCATCCATATCAGCTCTTAGACCGACACATGGGATGTTGCTTTCGGATTCTTTAGTTCCTGTAGGATTGATATATGCAGCTATTCCAGTTCCGGCAAGCCCGGTTTTATATGGAATCCTAAGTTTATCAAGTTCATCACAGATAAATTGGCTGGTACGGTGTTCCTGGTAAGAAAGTTCAGGATATTGGTGTATTGTGCGCCTGATATACTGCATCCAGTTTATGAGTATGTTATCTGGGATTACTGCACTATTTTTTGAAATCTGTGTCATGTGATCTGTTTCTATTCCAAAACTATCATTTCTTCAATCAAAGTACCATTTTTATATGGGGATGGCTTTTGAGATTTTCGTAGATGGAATTCCTGTTTTTCTCCGAATAGACAGTTAATTTTATGTTCAGGCTGAGATATTTCCTGGAGCTGCTGCTTTTTGAAAACTCGATGGAATATTCTTGTTTAGTGATGATTTCAGCAATAGCATTCTCTAAATATATTTGATCAGTACCGATGACTTTGTAGGTCCACTGGCACGGATACTCCAATGTAAGTTTTGCTTTGCATGTTTTCATATCGTTCAATTATATCCTAAGGCTGATGAAACAGAAAGATTCAATTTGTTTTAATACTTAAAACCATGCTTCAGGTCTATTATTTGTGAATTTTTAGATAATTAAAGCACCTCGCAGCAGATAAACCTGAGCCT
>CAMYJP010000034.1:12966-17696 GCA_947258675.1 uncultured Desulfobulbaceae bacterium
CGCTCATGTTCAGTTCAATATCAATAAGTGAGGGAATAGATACTTTGTCGTTAGGATATAAAACTACAGCTAATGTTTCATTACATCTTGATGGTTTGTATCAATTAGCCTGCATAATTTATGTGCATTGTACATTGGAAAAAACAATGTTCTATAACACAGCATCGGGTTCCGCTTCACTCAATTTTCCCAAAATACTTAGCTATTTTCAGAAAGATACAAACACTCTATGAAATATTCATGAATAATGATGGTTAGGTCATTTATGTTTGTCGTTTCTGTAATGCTTTCTTCTCTTAATAGAATTCTGTATACTAGATCAGGTTACCATTAATTGTTCCTCATTTTCTATTCGAAGCATCATTTTTGATAATTTCGAAAATGAGAGGAATTCCTATCATGCGAAGAAGGATTGATATATGGTGATGAATAAACCTGGAAAGTAACTTTGTGAATTAAGATGGTTATCACATTGAATTAGTTTTTGGAGAAATTCAGATAGTTGTGAATGGTAACAAAACAGAACATTTTCCAAGCACATTGATTGTAGTCCGATATGTTTTGATTTGTGCATTTATGATTTTAATATGGGCAATACTGATAATGGTATATTTCGATCATTCAGTTGTACCATTTGATCGGATACAATCAATACTAATGCCTTGGAAGGCTCCTATTACAGATTCTGCAGAGTTGGGGTTAATCAACAGGTTGACACTTATGAAGGATCAACTGGCAGCATCAAAAAGAATAGCCAATTTATCTTTTATTATAATGACTGTATGCTTTGCCATATTCAGTGCGTATCTCGGCCTGGTTTATCAGCAGAAGCAGAGGCGGTTAAGGGAAAACAGGCTTTTACAAGTAAAAAATCAGGAAATAGCACGTCGGAATGAATTTATCCGTTATATATCAGCTACCATAGGTCATGAATTTAAAAACAATTTGGCCAGAATAAAGAGGCGATTTGATCTGCAGTCAAACATGGATGAAGTTTCTCGGAAAAGTATTTATGGAAATTTTGATAAACTCTTTTCAGATATAGATATTTTTAAAAAAATTGCTGATGAGCGTGAGGCTGGACTTATTTCATTTGAAGATGTCAATCTCAAACATCTGCTTGAAGAGATTTCTGTTAATTATGGCGAATTTGCCGAAATATCTTTCCAGAATACAATTGAGGAACCTGTTATTTTTGCCTCAGTTCCATTATTAAAAACTGTTTTTGAAAATATTTTAGATAACGCGGTAAAATATAAGAAAAACAGTCAGGCCATTGCAAGTCTAACTATAAGTATATCTCTGGATAGCGATGATGTACGTCGCTATGTTGCATTGTCTTTTAAAGACAATGGAATAGGCATGGATGAACAACAGGCTGATCAATGTTTTTATAAAGGGAGCAGCACCGGAGATGGATGGGGAGAAGGAATGTATTATTCTAAGTACGTTGTAGGGTTGCATGCAGGAAAAATCAGAGTTGGAAAGGAGTATACCGAACCTGATGTTGGGACTGAAATTTTGATTCATCTTCCTTATGTTAAAGAGGCTATCAGTGTTTAATATTCTTATTGTTGATGACAATTATGAAGACAGAGAACTTTTGAAGCTCGAAATTACTAATGCTTTAAAAGATACGGAAAGCAAGATCAGCTTCTATGAAGCTCCTAGTATTAAAAAGGCAAGGGAGCATCTTAATGCCAGGCTTTTTGATCTGATGACCCTGGACATAGAGTTTGATCATTTGAATGAAGGAATAGACGCGCTACCAGAATTTTTTGAGACGTACCCAACTCTCAACATGATTGTGATCAGCGGTAAGCTTAATAAAAGTGAAGTTACAGAACAATTGTTCCGTTTTACAAAAGATAATTTATTAAAAAGTAAACGTTGGGCTCGACATTTTGACGTCCTTGATAAAAAAGATGATAAGAATCAAGCAGTTAAAAGGGCTTATGAGTTTGCCATTAAACACAATGTCGGCGGAGAAAGGATTAGAGAACTTTTTCTGATGGCAGAATCTTATCTTGCGGAAGACATGGTTGACAAGTGTTTGGAGATTTATCAGGAGTTACAGCAATTAGTGCCGGGAGAATTTGAGTCTAAGGAGAATATTCAGCTTTTTAAAGGCGTTATTTCTGCTGCCCAGGCTAAAGAATATATGAAAGAAGGGGATGCGGTTGTGGCATCTCTGCTTTTAGGTCATTTCATTGAAAAGAAATTAAAAGCCTACTCAGCGAATATTCTTGGGAAGGCTTGTTCAACTTTGGCTGAATGTGGTCGCGAGATTGAGCGCAAACGATTACTGAGTAAATATAAGCTTGTGCTATTTCAGAAACTCATCCAGTTGCGGAATAAGGCAATACATCAGCCGATGACAATAAATGAGGAGGATTTTGACATAGCGGCCAGGAAAATAGATTCGCTGGAACTGGATTAATAATGAATTTGAAAAATATTGTAAAATATTTTCCACCTCTTGGTGTGCTTGTAGGTTTAACCCTGATGGGGTGCCTGTTGTTGAGTGCCTATGTATATTACAGTGCTGTAAAAATTCAAAGATTTTCTGAGCCTGCCTTGGCTCTTGCCCAACCTCGGATAGAATTCGCCCACAGCATCGTTACCTTGTTTTCAAATCAATTTGCCGAGCGAAAAATAAAAGGTGTACATTTTACTACGGATTCTATTTTTATTGAAGAATCGCTTCTCCTGACAATTATCCCCACAGAGAAAATAAAAGCCCCCCCAATTTTGCGAGAACTCGGTAAAACTTTTCTGTTGATCTTGGAAGATCCTGAAATTCGTTCCTATATTGACTTGATTCTTATCAGCACAAGGAAAGGAATTGGAACTGAAAAGTTTTTAAGCAAACTGGAGCGTAGAAAACTTCAGACCAAGGCTGATTTTATTTTAAATTCGTTGGTTATGGTTGAACCGAGCCTTGGAACCCGCTACAACAAATTTTTTGCAGCTACAGCTTTAGCTGTAGCTGGGACTGGACCTGAAAAAAACCAGGCTGTGGAATTTCGATTTATTCCAACAGAGCGGCTGCATGTGGATGTGTTGAAAAAGTTGCAGAAATATACAAGGTGATCATTTGAATATTGATTGCCTGCCCAATATTCCAGTTTCCTAACCTACCTTTACCCTCCAGTATTTTCGTTTTCAGGTTTTTCACCTTCTAATTCATAGCCGAGAATTTGCTTCTCCCAGGTCAAGTATTAGGAATGATGCTTCTTATATCCAATTTTTTTTGTAATTTTTTAATAAATAAGAGATTTTCATGAAAGATTTAGTTGTTTTTTGCGTCTATATAAATAAGGCATGTAAGTGTTAATTAATACTGTGAAGACAAAGAAACATTGCCAAATCAGTCAAAGGAAAAGAAAAAAATGGAAATCTGGAAATCAATACACGGAAATCCGGAAAATAATGCATCGGGACTGAGTAACATGTCCATAAAATTTGATAATTTTTTGTCTGCATTGTTTATTTTGAATAAAGAACGACCCACAAAACAAGCAGAGAATAAGGAATTATCTTTTGAAAATAAAAGAATTTTCGAAATTTTAGTTATAGATAATCATTTCAAATGGGTTTAAAAAACAATTCAGGCATGCAATTTGCTAGTGCTAAAGAGATGATCCAAAATACATACGTTAGAAGTAATAGAATTATAATATATAAGTTTTGAGGAAAGAAAATGTCATTGCCCTTAGGTCATTTAGCTGTTGGAGTAGCAGTCCACGAAATAAGTTCAGATAATTCGATATCACCATTTAGACATCTCAAATTAGCCCTTTTTCTATTGGTGCTTTCAAATCTTCCTGATCTGGATATTTTGGTCGGTCTCCTTCTGGAGGGCAACGGAAGTGCTTTCCATCGAGGCCCATCACACAGCATTCTTTTCGCAATATTAATGGGTGGTATTGCAGCTAACGGTTGGAAATTTTCTTCATTGATTCCTAAAGTACGGTTTAATGTATGTTTCCTGGTGATCTTTTCTCATGTTATGGCTGATTTCCTTTTCTCCGGGTCACCTGTTTCTTTTCTCTGGCCCCTTGAAGTGAATTTCAGTTCAGGGCACAAAGGCCTCGGCGATGTTGTGAATATGGTCTTTATGCAAGCCTACCGTGATATTGGAGTGATTATGGGTAGTACTGTAGTGGTTGCTTTTCAAAGACTGGTCAAAGCTGATTTTGGAAATGTTCTGCCAAAATACCAGGTTGCTCGGAATGAATTGTTTGCATCGATTTGGAAAGGTGAAACGGCGTAATATTATCCTTTCCCCCTGCTTTATTAGCAGTTTGCACAAGCGCATTGCAGTGCGCTGATATATCCTGATCTTGTTGAAGGATTTCTTTGATCTCTTCGTCCGTAATCATGGAAGTAAGCCCGTCTGAACAAAGGAGCAGCAAGTCGCCAGTCTCAATGACAATCTTTTTAATATCCGGTTCTACATGGTCGCTCGTTCCAATTGCACGGGTGATTACATTACGTCTTGGGTGATTACGCATTTCCTCATATTGAATTTCACCAGCTTTATAAAGTTCATAAACAAAAGAATGATCTTCAGTAACCTGCTGAAGCTGGCTGTTTTTAAAAAGATATGCTCGGCTGTCCCCAACGTTTGCAATGTTTACACCGTCATCTCTGAAATGTGTGGCGACAAGGGTCGAACCCATTACCTTGCCTCCGGCCTCTTGATAGACTCGGTTATTTGCCAGATA
>CAMYJP010000035.1:0-5910 GCA_947258675.1 uncultured Desulfobulbaceae bacterium
ATTCAGCACCTCAACCGTCGCTCAGCTCGACTAAGGCAACGAGGCGTGGGGAATTCGGAGAACCGATACACGGGCAGCTTCAGCTGCCCGTGGTGTAGTTGTGGTCCGCACTGGCCCTGTCAAGTTGAGCGATGATCATCCACAATACCGGTATTAAAACGCGAACAAGGTATCGTGGCCACTGCTTTCCGAACGAAATTGTCAGTCACGCTGTATGGCTTTACTTCCGGTTTGCCTGAGTTTTCTTGATATTGAGGATTTACTAGCCGAACGTGCGTCATCGTCTCATTATGAGCCGATTCGGCAACAGTGCCTGAAGTTTGGCCCACGATACTTAAAGCAAATTCGCAAACGATAAGGAAGATTGGGAGATACGTGGTAGATGGATGAAATGACCACCATCACGCTACAAGGCGAGCGCCGTGATCTCTGTCGCGCAGTAGATCACGACGAAAATGTCATCGATATATTTACTGTTTTGGCTCGGGCGTTACTTATTGAACGCATTAAATACCATTTGCTTCGTGCGCAATCGTTTTCATTCCGGCGGGAAGTAACATCCACTTGTTAAAACGGGACGCAGACCAAGATAAAATATCGCATTGCAGTTAACTTGACAACGCCGGTGACGACCGTAGCTAGAGAAGTATCGGCAAACTCAAGATAGTCATGATGAGATGACACCGAGGGCATAAGTGACGAGCTTTCTTGGAGACAAAAAGATAAGTGCGTTGGATAGTGTGCAACCACCGGCCCTAGCCGACGTCGCACATCTCAAGCCGCGTAATGCGATGGGCTTTGCCTATGTAGTTCACTGCGCAACGCTCACCAGTGTCGCATTATGGTGTAGTTGGCAAGAACAAATCTGGTTATGGTTGACCGGTCAAATTCTTTTGTCTCTCGCACTGCTGCAGTGGTTTATTCTGCTTCATGAGGCCGGGCACCGGACTTTGTTTCGCTCTAAGCGCTTAAACCGTGCGGTGGGCCACATCGCAGGATTTTTCTCCGGCGATACTGAAGCATATGAATACCTTGCAAGCTCTATTTCAAAATTTTATGAACCAACAGAACTGCTTGCAATGATGAAAGAGGCCGGATTTGCAGATTGTTACCATCGGCCCTTGACTATGGGAATTGTAACTTTATACGTGGGTGAAAAATGAAAAAAAGAATTATCCTCGCTACAACCGGTGCCTCTGGAGCTCTTTTTGCCCTGGAATTTTTGAAGCTTATGCAGAAGCTGAAGATTGAAGTCCATGGAATCTTGTCAGACGCAGGGCAGCAGGTATTGCGTCTGGAATTGGGCTTTGGGCCTGAAGATCTTAATGATTATGTTGAACAATGGCATGATTGCCATGACATAGCTGCACCAATGGCCAGTGGCAGCACCCAATTTGACGGTATGGTTGTATTGCCTTGTACAATGGGAACTTTAGCGGCAATTGCAGGAGGTATCTCTGGAAATTTAATTCACCGGGCTGCTGATGTAACCTTAAAAGAGCGCAGACCATTGTTACTTGCTGTTCGAGAAACTCCTTTTAACAGGACGCACCTTGTTAATATGTTGAAGGTCCATGAGGCTGGAGCTATCGTCTGTCCACCCATGCCTGCTCTTTACCATCGACCGGGGACCATTGAGGAAATGGCCGGTATTTTTGCCGGCAGACTTGGAGAAATGCTCAATCTGGATATAACGGGCTAAAAAAGGTGGAAATGAAATGATTAGAACAATTAGTGTCACGTTGAAAAAAACGAATAGCGATATGTTGGGCAACAGGTTTTAGAAAGAATGTTGAAAAAAATAACCATCCTTCTTGAAATGATTAAATTCAAGCACACGGTTTTTGCCTTGCCGTTTGCTTTGATGGGTGCCTTTCTTGCCGAACGTGGTGTACCAGACGCGGCTATTTTTATATGGGTAATTCTGGCAATGGCAGGTGCGAGAACATGTGCTATGGGTTTCAATCGTATTGTTGACCGGCACTTTGACGAAAAAAATCCTCGTACCGCAGAACGGGCCTTGCCGGCGAATGCTGTTCAATTATGGGAAGCATGGTTGATGGTTATTTTAGCCGGCGGCTTGTTCTTTTTTGCATGCTATAATCTAAACCTGTTAACCTTCCAACTCGCTCCGGCGGCCTTGTTTTTGACATTGTTTTATTCCTACACCAAGCGGTTTACCTGGCTGTGCCACCTTATCCTTGGCATAGCCCTGGCTTTTTCACCGCTTGGCGGTTGGGTTGCAGTTACTGGTTCTTTAAAGGGTTTCCCTTATTATTTATCTACTGGAGTGCTTTTCTGGGTAGCAGGTTTTGATGCTGTTTATGCATGCCTGGACGCTGATTATGACCGTAAGGTGGGTTTATATTCATTGCCGGCTCGTTTTGGTAGGAAAACGGCTTTCAAACTTGCTGTTGCTGCACATGTTATTGCTTTTATTTTATTTTTTATGACCGGAATAGCAACCGATCTCAATTATTTTTACTATATTGGTATCTTCTTTACCGGAGCAGCTCTTTTTTATCAGCATTTTGTAGTTAACCCCAGAGATCTTTCTCGAATTCAACTTTCGTTTTTCTCAATGAATGGCTTGATAAGTCTGACTCTATTCATCTCAACCTGGCTATCTCTGGTAACATAGCCTGAACAGAACAGTGAGCGTATTTCTCTTAGCCCGAAGTCTTAGGCTTATCTGCTACGAGGAGTTTTAATTTTTCATGAATTATAAAGTGAGCGTTTATGGCTCGTAAACATTCTTTCAAAACCATATTACGTTTTATTATCAGTTTTGGAGCAATCGGCATAATTCTCTATTTATTCAGAGAGCAATTACCGGCAGTATATCGACACTTGCAAAAGGCGAACCCAGTCTATTTTGTCGCTGCCGTATTGGTTTTTCTGATCGGTCTTATTTCCGTTGCCGTCCGTTTGCAGTTTGTCCTCAAGGTTCATGCGGCTAAGCTATCTGTTCTTCGTCTTTATTATATGAATCTCGTTGCCCTGTTTTTCAATAATGTTCTGCCTTCCCATATGGGAGGAGAAATGGTTAAGGCTTACTATATTTATAAGGGTGCCAATGACAATGTGGCTACATTCAGCGCGGTGGTGGTAGACAGACTGTTTGGTTTGATTACCATGGCAATAATCGGTATCTCGGCTTTTTTTATTTTCGATCAGGCGTCGGCTTCACCAAGATTATTGAACTCCATTATCATCTTGACGAGTATTATTGTTATAATATTTGTAATTATTTTTAACGGCAGGATTGTTTCTTTCCTGTGTAGTGTGAACCTTCCTTTTCTACCTGCGCCTCTGCTTGATAAACTGCGGGAAATCTATCAGGCAATGTATGCATACAGAGGACATAAGAATCTTTTTATCGGTTGCATTCTGCTTACCATCATTGGCCAGGTAACCTATGTTTTTGTTAATTATCTTCTGGCAAATAGTCTTGGTATGGATATTCCTTTCGGTTTTTTCTGTTATTTTATTCCGGTTCTTCTTTTGCTTGGCATGGCCCCTTCAATTAATGGCATTGGAGTTCGAGAAGCGACATTTTTATTTTATCTAACCGGGCTCACTACCCCTGACAAAGCGTTGGCGTTATCACTGTTAACCACTTTTTTTATGATCTTTGTCGGGCTTTTCGGAGGCATTATATATGCCTTTGTTGGAGGACTACCATCCTTGAAGGAAGCTGTTGAGTATGAAGGGTAAGGGGTAATTATTAAAGACAACAGGAGCCAGAAGTCAGAAGCCAGAATTATCTCCAGAGAGAGCTTGTTACCCGGTTTTTATTTCAATTTTTTTAGGCTTTGCCGGCGCTATTTTTGGAAGATTTACTGTTAAAATGCCATTGATTATTACGGCATCTATTTTTTCCTGATCAATGGATTCAGCTACGGAAAAACGTCTATAGTAGTTTCCGCATTCAAACTCCTGCAATAGCACCGAACCGGTTTCAACGATTTCAGCTGCCATGGTTCCCTTAATCGTCAGCACATTGTCTTCCAGGTCAATTTCAACATTATCCTTTGACACACCAGGCATTTCAGCACGAACTGTTACCATGTTTTCGGTTTCATAAATATCTACTGCCGGAACAAACTGCCTTTCCGGCTTTGTCGGCTCGCCAGAGTGTCTTACCTCTTGTTTCTGTTTATTTTTCAATTCTTTTGAATCCATAGAACCACCTCGAGATCGCTAAAATTTTCAGTGAAATTAGCCAATTTTAACTGCAATTTTTTTCGGTTTTACCTCTTCAGGTTTTGGTAAAGTTATAGTAAGGATTCCATCGGCTGTTTTTGCAGAAACAGAGTCTGTATTGATTTTAGTAGGTAGGTTGATTGAACGGTTATAATGTCCGTGTTCTATTTCGCGACGGTGATAGGAAATCTTGCTGTCTGACGGTGGAGGTTGCCTTTCGCCTTTGATGGTTAAGGTATCACCCTCGATAAATAATTCAGGCTGATTCGGTGTTACTCCAGGTATTTCCGCTTTCACATAAATATTGTTCTCGTCTTCGCTAATATTAAGAGGCGGATAAACAGTTGCCCCCGCGTATTCAGAAGTGTCACCTGCAAAAATATTATTCCATTTTGCTAACTCCTGTTGCATTTTTTCAAAATTGGACCAGGGATTTCAGTATAACGGTCTGTCAGTGAATCGTATGATAGCCATTTTTCATACCTCCATGTTGTTTATTTTAAAAGCGCATATTGTCTTGAATTTGTTGAATAACTTATCGTTTTTACTGAAAAATAATACGGATATTTTCAATGTCAAGTTCTTGTTCAGAATTTTTTTTAGTCTTTTTAAGGGTATCATCTGAAAGTGAAATATTGTATAGTGGGCGGCTTAATTTCGACTCGATAAAATTCAATAATAGGAGGATAGTATGAAACTGATATTATTAG
Organism: uncultured Desulfobulbaceae bacterium; assembly: GCA_947258675.1. The sequence continues at coordinate 4,917 of CAMYJP010000035.1, forward strand.
GTGCTCCAGGCGCCGGCAAAGGCACAGTAGCCAAATTGCTTACCGCAATTGATGGATCTGTGCAGATTTCAACCGGAGATATATTACGAGGGGCTGTTCAGGCAGGAACGGAGCTTGGCAAAGAGGCAAATGAATATATGACGCGTGGTGACCTGGTACCTGATTCCTTAATTATGGGTATTATGGAAAACCGTTTGCAGGAACCTGATTGCGAAAAGGGGTTTTTACTTGACGGATTTCCACGAACCATTCCGCAGGCAGAAGCGCTTAAGGAACTATTAACCAGATTGAATATCAGTCTGGACATGGCGGTTAATATTGATGTGCCCAAAGACGTGATTCTTGATCGGTTGTGTACCCGCCGGACGTGCGAAAATTCTGATTGTCAGGAAATTTATAATGTAAAGAGCAATCCACCTAAACAAGGGGGAGTATGTGATAAATGCGGCAGTTCTGTTATTCAGAGAGCAGATGAGACAGAAGAGGCGATAAATCATCGCCTTGAAACATATAATGAAAAAACAGCTCCGCTTATCGGGTTTTATGAGAAAGAAGGGTTTTTAAAGACAATTACCGGAACTTCAAGTGACTTGGTTGTTAGCGGTGTAAAGGCAGAACTCGGTCTCTGATTCAGAAACGAAACCGAACAACTCTATTTATAATAAAGGAAAAAAGGTTATGTCGGCAATGCCACTTATAAAAACAGACTTTAAAGATCTGAAGCTGGTGCATCGTGGAAAAGTCAGGGATATATATGATGTGGGCGAGCATCTTTTGATGGTTGCAACAGATAGAATTTCTGCTTTTGACGTTGTCATGGATGATCCGATACCAAATAAAGGAATTATTTTAACAGAGCTATCTCTATTCTGGTTTGATTTTTTAAAGGACATTGTGCCTAATCATCTGGTCACTGCCAATGTTGATGATTTCCCTGCTCCCTGTGCTCCTCATCGAGATAAGCTTGCCGGAAGAAGCATGCTGGTAAAGAAGG
>CAMYJP010000035.1:5947-19209 GCA_947258675.1 uncultured Desulfobulbaceae bacterium
TACCGGTGGAGTGCATTGTTCGTGGATATATATCCGGTTCATTCTGGAAGGCATACCAGACAAACCAGGAAGTATGTGGAATTCGTTTTGCTGAGGGTATGGTAGAGTCGGAAAAATTTCCGGAACCTCTTTTTACTCCTTCTACCAAGGCAGAACAGGGAGATCATGATGAAAACATCTCTTTCTCAGAGATGGAAAATCAAATTGGCAAGAATGAATCCCGACAAATTGCAGATATCTCTATCAGGCTTTATCAGAAAGCAGCTGATTATGCTTTGGAGAAAGGGATAATCATTGCTGATACTAAATTTGAGTTAGGTTGGTATGATGGAGACCTTATCCTCATAGATGAGGTGCTTACTCCGGACTCATCGAGATTTTGGCCTTTGGATCAGTACAAACAAGGTGGTGGCCAACCAAGTTTTGATAAACAATTTTTAAGAGATTATCTATTAGGTTTAGATTGGCATAAAAAACCACCGCCTCCGAGATTGCCAGGAGATATTATTGAGAAGACAGAAGCAAGATATCGGGAGGCTTTGGTGAAAATTACCGGCTCGAACATATAAAATAGCCTGATTTTTTCTATTTTTTTAGATTACAGGAAAAGAGCGCAAATACAGGAAACGATGGGACAGAGAGCTGTCAACCGGCAATAATTTTACTGAATTTGACTTGATTACGGCCGGACTCTTTAGCCATATATAACCCCTGATCTGCTGCCGCAACTATACTCTCAGGCAATGTATTCTGTTCTGGAATTGCAGTAGCTACTCCCAGGCTGATAGTTATATGATCGCATATCTTTGATGTTTCGTGCTGTATATGTAAGTTCTCTATATTTGTGCGTATAGATTCCGCTATTTCCGCTGCTCCTTTCAGGCCTGTTTCTGGTAGAATAACCGCAAACTCCTCACCACCATAACGCGCTACCAGGTCAGTTTGTCTGGTGACCGTTTTTTCGATGCCGCTGGCAACCATCTTTAGGCATTCATCTCCCTGCTGGTGTCCGTATTGATCGTTATAAGGTTTGAAATAATCGATATCCAGCATTATGAGGGAAATAGAAGTGCTTTGCCGAATGGCTCGATGCCAGCTGATAGTCAGTTCCTGATCAAATCTTCTTCGGTTTGCAATGCCGGTTAAACCATCAAGAGATGAAAGTTTCTCCAGGGAAAGGTTTGCTGCGGCTAGCTTTTTCTGACTTTCCTGAAGAGCAATAAAAGCCTCATCTCTTTCTTTCTGGTTGATATACGATTTTGAATGATAACGTATCCTTGCGATCAGTTCTATTTTGTCAGGTAGTTTGACCAGATAGTCATTTGCTCCGAGATTAAAGGCCTGGCTTTTTATCTCAGGCTCTTCCTTGGTAGATAATACTATAATCGGAATCTGATCTGTTCCTTGATTTGACCTAAAATCACGCACCATCGTAAGGCCATCGAGCTCCGGCATTACCAAATCCTGCAGGATGACTGTCGGCTGAACCTCTGTGGCAATCTCAAAGGCTTCTTTAGGGTCCTGGCAATAGTGAAGATCTATATCATTTTCACCATTTAAAGCACGGCGGATTGCCTCGGCGATCATCGGTTGGTCATCAATAAGCAGGACAGAGACTTTAACCTGTTGAAAAGGCTCAAGATTATTTGTAAGTGCAGTGGAGTAGCTATCCATGATAAATTCCTCTTTTGGGGGCCAGCAGATCGATACAAGCTGGTCCTATGCAATCGATTGATAGAATTTCTTTAGCAGCATTTAATTCAGCTGCCGCTCTGGGCATACCATACACAACGCTGGTGGCTTGGTCCTGGGCAATGGTATGCCAGCCTTTTTGCTGAAGAGCGAGCATACCTTCAGCTCCATCTCTTCCCATACCAGTGAGAAGTATTCCTATGACGCTTCCTGACCACCATCGTGCAACGCTTGTGAAAAATACATCAACTGAGGGATGATAATAGTTTTCTCTTGGCTCTTGGGTGTACCGCATGGTGAACTTTGTATCGGCCATTACCAGGTGGTCATCCGTACATGCAAAAAGTACGGTGCCCTTATCAGGAATATCACCATCTTTGGCAAGTCTTACAGGTAAGTCTATCTGGCTGTCTATCCAATTGACCAAGCCTTTAGTAAATTTTGCATCCATATGTTGTATTACTACCACAGCCGCTGGAAAATCTTTGGGCAGCGGTGCGAGTACCCTGGCCAAAGCCTGAGGCCCGCCTGTTGAAGAACCGATTGCTACTAAACATTTTTCCTGCGGATTATTTATAGGAATAAATTTAGACAGGCCAATCTGGTGCTTGCGAGTGTCTTTAATGCCTATCAATTTGCCAATACGGTTTATTTTTTCCAGCAAAGCATCTCCGCCATTTGCATTAAAATTCTTACCGAGAACCGGGGTTGCAACAGCATCGAGAGCACCGGCGCCCATAGCTTCGAAAACTTTGGAAGAATTTCCTGAAACAGAAGCTGTTACAACAAGGATGGAACAGGGTGTTGCTTGCATTATTTTCCTGGTAGCCTTAACCCCATCCATTTTGGGCATTATCAGGTCCATCAAAACCAAATCCGGTGTTTCGGCAGCACAAGCCTGAACAGCCTGCTCACCATCATAGGCCACCCAGGTTACCTTATGCAGGCCGGAGGTTTTTAATACCCTGCGCAGACTCTCGACCGCAGTCATTGAATCGTTGACAATTCCTATCTTCAATTACGGCCCCATTCAGTCCAGCATATCCCAAGGATATTATGCGTGTTACAAGTTGTTAGCATAGTCTGTATATCTATTCAGTGTTGTTGAACATTTTCTCTTGGTGCATTACCGATCAGGTCTACCACAGCATTTACAAGAGCCTCATCCTTGAAACTACCTTTAGTTAGATAATAATCCGCTCCAGCCTCAAGTCCTCGGTGACGATCTTCTATACGATCTTTATACGACACTATAACGATTGGGATATCAGAGAGGTTATGATCTTTTTTTATTTGTGTGATCAGCTCAATTCCATCCATTCGCGGCATATCCACATCTGTTATAATCAGGTCATAGCTTTTTGTGCGCAGTGTATTCCAGGCGTCTATCCCATCAAAGGCCACGTCAACATCATATCCCTTGGCACTTAACATTTCCTTTTCAACTTCTCGTACTGTTATTGAATCATCGGCAACCAGAATGCGCTTATTGCCATTTTCATCATCAGCATCAATGGATTGACCAATACGTTTAAGAAGATTATCGGATATGAGAATATCTACGGATCGAACCATGTCTTCAACATCTATTATTAAAACAGGAGTGCCATCTTCTAAAATTGATGCTGAGCTTATATCTTTTATTTTCCCAAATTTGGGATCAAGTGCTTGAACAACGAGATCGCGAATACCCCAGAATCGATCAACAATAATTCCGTATTGATTCATCCTATCACTGAAAACTATTACATCATAGGTATCCTGGTTTAAGGGTTTTGGTAGAGTTTGAAGTACTTGCTGGCCTGAAACCAAGCCGATTCGTCTGTCATTAAATGTAAAATATTGTCGACCCTGCACTTCTTTAATTTGGTCTTGAGATACTTTTATGACATGGTCAATATTCACCAATGGAAAAGCATATGGTTCATGGCTTATTTCGGCAAGCAATGCTCGCATTACCGAAAGAGTCAGAGGCAACTGCAATTCAAAACGAGTCCCCTGGTCAAGTTTTGTAGAGGAATGTATAACACCGCGAATTTCGTGGAGTACGCTGTGCACAACATCCATGCCGACTCCGCGGCCCGATATCTTGTCAACAGATTCTTTGGTACTGAAGTTTGGTAAAAATAAAAACTCCATTAATTCTGCATCGGTCAGGTCTTCAGCTATTTCCTCTGAAACCAGTTTTTTATTGATCACGGTTTGCCGAATTTGTTTAAGATTGATTCCCTTTCCATCATCCTCAACAATAATATTGAGCATTCCGGCTCGATGCCTTATTTCTAGGCGAAGATTAGCTTCCCGGGGTTTATTTTTGCTAACACGGTCTTCAGGGTTCTCTAAACCATGATCCAGTGCGTTTCGAAGCAGGTGATTCAATGGCGCTTCAATTTTTTCAAGTATATCTCTGTCTACAGGGGTGTCTGCTCCGATTATTTCAAATTTAACTTCTTTTCCTAGTTCTCGGGCTAAATCCCGCACCATACGAGGAAAACCTTTAATACCTTCTGAAAAAGGGAGCATACGGCTTGCAATGGCTTCATGATAGAGCCTATGAGAGATTTCAGAAGAGTGACGGGAATGTGTTTCGACTATGGCGATATTTTCGATAGTGATGTTGCGGCAGATCTCAATTTTTTTACGGAGATCAATCATTCGGCTGCCATTTGCCTGTCCTGTATTTACATCAGATATATTTTCATTAATTGTCTCTAGAACTTGTAAGATTTCATCCTGTTTCTGCTTTAGGCGCCGCATTTTTGAAGAAAATGTCGGAAGCCAGCGGGATTCAATTAAAACTTCTCCTGCTAACCCCATGAGTCTGCTCATGTTTTCAGCGGATATTCTAATTGACCGTTGATTTTCTTTATCTTCTGCTTTTTTGAGTTTCTGTTGTGGCGCCTCTGTTTTTATTTCAGGTTGCTGACCATTTTCCTTTTGTTTTGCAAAAGATTGGAATGACGAGACAAGAGAGTTAATCTCTTCTTGACGATGGGAGATAAAAGCATCAGCATCATCCATTTTGGCAATATCATCTAAGATGTCAACTCCCTGCAGCAGCAAATCAATACACTGTTTATCAAGCGTAATTACACCATTTTGTCCGGCTACAAAAACATCTTCCATGGCATGGGCTATTTTTATTGCCGGATCAAGCTCTACAATACGAGCTGCTCCTTTTAAGGAATGAGCAGCTCGCATAAGTGATTCAAGTATCTCTGGAGAGTTTGGTTCTTTTTCAAGGTCTATGAGTTTGTGTGAAAGAATATCGCAATGATTCTCTGCTTCTACGCGGAACAGGTCCAACATTGACATATTATGGATATCGTTGAGCGGGGCTTTCTTTTTTTCTGATGTTTGAATTGGACCGTCAGTTGTTTGGGTTGGATCTTTGATGGGTTCACATGCAGAAGACAATTCTGAGGGACTATTTCCTTTTGAAATTGCATTCAATGTTTCAGATAATGATTTAATGTCATTTGAGTGATCGACTATCCATTTGTTTATTTCTTCATCTGATATTTGGGAAATATTGCCTAACAGATCAACACAGGAAAGCAAGGAATCAATATTCTGTTTGGAGAGGATAATTTTTTCTTGCTGACAGGCGACAAAGATATCCTCCATTGCGTGAGCGATTTTTATAGCTGGGTCTACCTCCACTATTTTTGCAGCTCCTTTAGCTGAATGGGAGGCTCTCATCAGTGATTCGAGAATATCTTTGTTTGCTGAGTTTTTTTCCAGTTCCAGGAGCTGATCTGTCAGTGTGGAACAATGATTTTCTATTTCAATTCGAAATAGCTCCATCATTGACATACCGCTGAAATCTGTTTCATTGCATTTGGTCATAAAAGGTCCTTAGTCAGTGAATGAAGGAGAGGGCGGATTCTGAGTAAACCGATATCTTTGTTATTTCTGCACAATATACCTTTGGTATAGGCTGCTTTGGAGCCAGAAACCGTTACCGGTAAATCACGGAGCATTTCCGGTTGATAGCGGACAACTCCGTAAATCTCTGTCACAGGGAATGTGATGACCTGACCCTCATAATTAACCACTATCAGACGTTCAGGGGCCATATACCCTTTTTTATTTTTATCCTGTTCATCTCTTTCGATTCCCAATACAGTTCCTATGGAGACACAGACTTCTAGTTTACCTTTGATGTTGACGAGACCTCTGAGGGTGTTATTGCTCATGTGTGGGATAGTATGAATTATTCCCATATCGACAACCTCTCGCACCATCTTCGCTGGTATTGCCAACCATTCTTTACCGCATCGGAATGCAAATGCTGATTTAGTTCCCGTGGTTACCTTTTGTTTTTCCTCAGAAAGGAGGGCGGTCCATTCATCCTGGTAATCTGATGAAATAGAACGATCCAGGAGACTCCTGCCTGTAGAAGAATAAACCGGGCAGTTTCTGCAGTGAAGTACCCGCTCCAACTCAGGACATTTTTTGTCCGTGCGGGACCATACTCCATTGGTATTCCAACAATCTTTAATTTCAATCTCCGATATTGCGTGTTGTTCGGTCTGCAATCAAATGTCCTCTTGTACTAATATTTTAAGTAGGTATTCTTTCTAATCTGTCCTTAAAAATTTTAGCTTTACCAACATCACCGGATTTCTCTGCCAACAAAGAAAGAAGAAGAAGCGCATCTTTATGATTAGGTTCCAAATACACTGATTTTCGCAGCAGCTTTGCAGCTTCGCAAGGATTCCCGGCTTCGTCCTGGATCATACCAAGCAGAAAATATGCTTCGGCAGAGGGACCATGGAGGGTTAGATATTTCTTACAAAGTTCTGCCGCTTCTTTATGACGGCCTTCATCAGCCAACAAACGGGCATTTATTATTTTTTCAGTAACAGATGGTTTTGGTGTTTTTATGGGTTTTGTTGTTGTTGAATATTTATAGCTTTTAGCGAGAATTGAAGAATATGATTTTTTTCTGCGTTTCAGAGCATGAGGCGATGTTTTTAACGGGGTAGTATTCACCCTATCTGAATGAATCGAGTGTGAATTATTTTTGCATTCAGTGGGATCTATTTTCCTGAAAGCAAAAGCGTTAGGGAAGATTGATTGTTTGAAGCGGTCCTGGCTCAACAATCCGCTTTCAGCATGCCCAACAAAAAGCAGCCCGTCCATGGCCAGCATGCATTCAAGGTTTTTCAGCGCCAGCTCTCTTGACCTTTTGTCCAGGTAAATCAATACATTCCGGCATAAAAGTATGTCGAAGATACCAAGGCCTTCCATAAAGGAAGAATCAAGAAGGTTACCATTAAAGAACCGGACTTTTTTTCGAATCGACTCATTGAGCAGAAAAGTATTGTCATCAGTCTGATGGAAATATTTTTCTCGCGTTTTTACATCCTTTTCTCTGAAAGAATTATTTCTGTATTCTCCTTTTTTTGCTTTCTCTAACGAGCGTTTACTTATGTCCATGGCATAAATTACAAAAAGATCTTGCGATATTCCGGCTTCAATGAGAGTCATGGCTACAGAATATGCCTCTTCTCCTGTTGAACAGGGAGCACTCAATATTCGAAGTATATGACCATTATTTTTAGCAAGTGTAAGTTGGGCATGTCTGGTAAGTGCCTTGAACGGCTGTTTGTCTCTGAAAAACCATGTTTCCGGCACGACAACTTCTTCAATCAGTTCATTCAGTTCTTTGCTTGAGGATTTGAGTTTGTTTATATAGACTTCTTTATTTGTTACTGAAAGGGACTTCATTCGCCTGCAAAGTGCCCTGTTTAAGCTTGAGTGCCCAATTGAGCTGATTTCAAGACCCATTTTATTTTGTAGGAGTGTCTCAATTTCAACTACGGGCATATCTTGACCTTTGCTGCCTTTGCATGAATGATTATTTGCTGATAGTTAATCGAAGTTTGAATTTGGATCGGGATTGAGAATTAAATGCCATTTATAGAACGAATGAATTCATTAAGAATTACTACCTAAAATAACATGTCAATCTCATGGGCCGGCAGCATATGATTAAAATCAAACCAACGAATCATTTCACATCCATCGTTTTTTGAATCATTCCGTAATAAATAATCATCTACAATGTTTCCGGGAGACAGAGGGGCGGAAAGAGTACTCTTAATCGTTTCGGTGATCTGTTCAGCAATCAACCCGAGTATTGCCTCCCTGGTCTGATTAATTTGATAATTCAAAAGGATGATTCGGGTACTGAATTTCTCTACAGACTGTTTCCCCTCCGCCAGATACCTCAGGTCAACAACAGGTACTGGTTTCCCCCGATAATTCATCAAACCGGCAACATAATCCGGAGCCAGAGGGATTTTTTTCAGTTTAACCAGGGGAACAATTTCAGCTATTTGGCTTGTCTCTATAGCATACCGTCCTCCCTCTAACTCAAAGATTAGAAGCAGCATATGGTTCCTCATTACTATCTGATTTTACTTTGAAACGAGATGCTCCATCTTGAAGAACCAGTGCTGCCTGATGGAGTTGAGCAATTGAGGAGCTTGTCTGAGCAATGGAATCTGCAGAGGTCTGTGCAGCTTCATTCAACTGATTTATTGCCTCACTGATCTGTTTGGCGCCAAGGGTTTGTGCATCGATACCCTCGGTGAGATTTTCGACTTGAGGTTTCAATACCTCAACCTGGTCGATTACTCCCGCAAGTTGTTCAGCAATTTCAAGTGTCTCCTCAGAGTTTCTATGGGCATCATCGGCAAATTTATCAATCCCCATGACCGAGGTGGAAATAGCGGATTGTACTTCCTGAACCATTTGTTCAATATCAAAAGTTGCAACAGCAGTTTGATCGGCAAGCCTTCTAATTTCCGTCGCCACTACAGAGAAACCGGCTCCATATTCTCCAGCCTTTTCGGCTTCAATCGCAGCATTTAATGAGAGCAGATTTGTCTGGTCAGCCACCTTATTGATGGTTTTGACTACTCCGGCGATGTTGCTTGCTTTTTCATTCAATATAGACAATTTATTGACTATGGATATGGTGGATTCTTCCATTGTCCTCATTTTTTCTTCAATGCTTTGTAAACCGGCATGACCCTCAGATGCAGCAAACGCCGCGTTTTTAGTTAAGCTGTTTACCTTTTTTGTGGTTGCCATGAGGTTGGTTCCGGTTGCGGCAATTTCGGTTGTCGATGCTGCTATTTCACTTGCTGTTGCAGCATGTTCACTGGAAGTTGCTTCCTGTTCCTTATTGGTTGCAGCAAGCTCGGTAATTGAGCTTGTTACCTGTATACCGGAATCTTGAATCTGTGATACCAAATCGCAGAGGTAGTCGGCCATCTGGTTGAAGCCGCTTATCAATACGCCGAACTCATCATATCCTTTATATTTGATGCGTTTAGTAAGATCGCCTTCCATGACATATCCCATTGCTTTGGTAATTCTGTCAAGAGGTATCGTGATGCCGCGGATTAAGAGGAAGCTGGCCACAAGAGAAATAAGAATTCCAAAGATCAATGTTCCCATAAAAGCCTTTTTGGATGTAGCGTAACGCTGTTGGGCCTGATCATATTCACTTTTGACCATGGTAAGGCTTTCTTGTACCAGATTATTAATTACTCTTTTGTGTTCTGCTGAGATTGGATACAGTTTTTGGTCTGTAAAAGAGTCGAGACTTTCCTTTTTCTCTTCGTTCAGTAAAAATAATAGTTCATCAACAGTGACATCTGTTTTTGTTACTAATGATACCGCAGGATCAAGCCAACTTCCTTCGAATTCGTTCGCCGTATTTTTATAAGGCTTCAGTACATTAGACCATTTTTCATCTAGAATATTTTTTGATTTTTCGACAGTGTTATAAGCCTTTTCCAGAGAGATTTCTTCAAAGAGAGCCTTATCGACCACCCGAACAATATCCTGAAAAATATATTCAATTTCCTGCAGCTCTTTCAGTGGCAATACTTGATTATTATATACAGCGGAAAGAGATGTGTTAGCGGACCGCATTCCGTTCAATCCACCTATACCGGCACCAATGATCAGAAAAAGCATAAAGCACACAAATCCGGCGAGGCGCCACTTTACATTCAAGTTCTTTTTTAATTGAGTCATATGTGCCCTCTTTTAATAAAGTGATAATTTGTAAAATTAAAAGTGATAATTTGTAAAATTACTGTGTTTTTTTCGATTTTTTAGTTTCTAAATGAAGAACAATTTAATTTTATTGAGTTTCATTTAATAAATCGTTGTGTGTCATATTTTTGACACTTGTGAGTTCTTTTTCAAACTATGAAAGTAATGGTGAGATTGTTAGTCTTTTCGGTAGCTGCAAACAAAAGGTTAAGTCTGTTTGCCTATTCTTTGAGTTTCTTTTCAGGGAGAATGTTGCTTTGTTTGAGATGGTAGGAAATTATGTTTTTTCCTATTCTTTGAGTGCTCTTGTATGGGATACTTTTTATTTTACATTGGTTTTTTTTTCTAACCATCTGAAATTAATTCATAAAAATAGAATTCAAATTATTTTTTTCTGTCTTAATAATTATGAGGAAGAGTTTTTTGTTAAAAAAAATAATAAATGGCACAAAAATAGCATGTCAACTGTTAAGTATTTGAATAGATTTGTCGAATATATAGTTATATAGGTAAGTAACACCAAGATGCTTAATAAAATACACAGTGGTAAGGAAGGCATAAAAATGCACCAGTCAACAGTATTATCCGACATTCAAGCAAGTAATGAGGCCGCGGCCAAAAGCTTGGACTGCCTCATCGTAGAGCTGGAGCACTATCGGAAGCAGTCCGAGTGGCTGACACTTCTTAATGACCTGCATGCTCGATTAGCTGCCGCAGTTGATGTAACAAGTATGTTAGAAGCTTTTTCAGTGTGGTTGATGCCGAAGATTGATCATGATCTTATCGCATATAACAATCCTGGCCGGAGACGGAAACATATGCTGTGCTCTTGCCATGGTCCTGAAAGGCGCCTTGTGAACAAAGCTGCAAAGAAAATTATAAATAATTTTTCCGATTATGAGGGACGTTACTCTTTTAGTGAAGGCTCATATAATGTCAGCATATTGCCTTTGCACCATAAAAAAGAAAATGAATGTTTAATGCTTTTAAGCCGTGGGAAAAAGATAGCCCTGTTGGAAGACGATCTGCTCCATGAAGTCCTTGGAATCATAAATGAATCACTGCAGCGGTCATTGAATTATGAGGATATTTTTGAACAGGCTCGTCGTGATGCTTTGACCGGTATTGCCAATCGCCGGGTGTTTGAAGAAAGAATCGAGCAGGTTATGGAAAGTTGTCAGCGTTATGGACATTCAGTTACTATTGCCAGTATGGATTTAGATAATTTCAAGCTGCTTAATGACTCTCTTGGTCATGCAGAAGGAGATATCGCCCTTCAGAAAGTTGCCAAAACAATGGACAATATGGTCAGAACCAGCGATTTGCTGGTACGTATGGGAGGGGATGAATTTATTCTGATAATGCAGGACACTAATCTGGCGGCTGCTGGAAATCTTGCTGAGAGGTTGCGTAAAGCAGTGGATAAGTTGAATATTCAGTCAGGGGATGGAAGAAAATTAGGGATAAGTATCGGTCTGGCTGAATGGCAACCAGGAATGTCACAGGATGAATGGCTTGGGCAGGCAGATGAGATCCTATATCAAGCAAAGGCCGCTGGCCGGTCAAGGGTTTGTCTGGCGGAAATTAACAGCTGATTTCAATTCAGATTTTTTATTGCCTGAATACTTGAATTCTTTTTCCCTTATTCACAGATAGCTCGAGTTTTATATTTCAGATTCGCAAGGGTTTGATTAACTATACCCTGCCACCCCTCTTCTAAAACACTCTCATTATAAAACGGTCACCTTTGTAGTTAAAGATGACGCCATCAGTGGTAATTTTGTCCAGTTTGAGCTCGGAAGTTATCTCTTGGCCTTCACGCATTATTCTGCCATTAATACTGACGATTCTTGAGGATCGTTTATGAGAATAGGCGTGAAAGGAAATGGATATTTCAGGTATTTTTTTTCTAACAATAGATGGGAGTTTATCAAATTCAGGTATCAGCTGATCAACCTCATTTTCTTCTTCAAATTTTGCGGTTTGTTCTGGAAAATCGTCAATTTCCATGGGAGGAATATCACCGACCTGCAGCAAATCGGAATCTGCAGAATTTTCAATTAGCATTTCTTCGGAATCAATATCAATTCCTGATTCTAAAGCAACAGTGACAGGTTGTTCTGTCGCTGAATCAGAATATATATCAACAGAAGCAACCCTCACTTTGTCAATGGTCTCTGTTTTTTCTTCAATAAATGCGGTTTGTTCCATTTTAGAGGGAGTCAGAGAGATATCTTCATCGATCTCAATGGGTTTTTTATCAGGTAATGGTTCCAAAGCCACGCTAGGATTTAATTCGGGTATAACAGACTCATCGCTATTGTTTAATGGTTCTTTGTCAGGGGTAGTAGCAGGGACTGGAGTTTCCAGTGATTTAACGTTAGATATCTGTCTGGGTGCAGTGTCGTCTTTCTGTTTTGAATATATTGAAAATGTTAATAAAAATGCACCGTTAATAAACAGAACAACGAGAAACAGCCAGATCCAGGGAATTGGTTTTTTTTCAGTTTCAAAATTGTTCTTATGCTGTGTCTGTAGACCTGGCAAAGCCTGGCGCTGGTTATTTTGCTCAGATTTTTTCAGGGCATCAAGAATGAAGGACATAATTACTCTTCCTTTTGCCAGCTTTTCAATTTTGGTACGTCCATACCAGTCGCTGTGTTTATATGAATAAGTGTTTCAGGTCCCAGTATGCCGTCCGGTGCCAAATTATTTGCAAGCTGAAACTCCTTTATTTCATTAACGAGTAATTCATTGTACGTTAGATTTACAATTGGCTGGAGCGGACGATTATTGAGAATGGCAAGCTGCTGATCAAGCCATTCTATTTCAGTGCCTTTATAAAATGGGTAAATATTATTTCGATATCCCTCGGGAGGTTTCCAAAGAACGGTAAAATGGCCAAACCAGTGATCGGCTATAGCATTGAATGCGATGGTAAAATGGCCAAACCAGTGATCGGCTATAGCATTGAATGCGATATCTTTTGTGGAATTATTATAGGTAAAAATTGCATTTTGTTCATTCACCTTAGTTACAGTCGTATAGTATCTGCCTCCTTGTGCATCATATAAGCGTAGAATAGCAGGACGGTTAAGCAGTATCAGGTTCTTGAACTCCCCACGCAAATGCAAGCATTGTAAGCCCAATGTTTCCGCATAAACGCAGGCATCATCATTACCCGGTAATGTATATTTTAATCCCCATTCGGCAAATAGCGATGCAAAACTAGTTTGTTTTGATTGACCAAATGGTAGATCAACAGGCCATTCCATCGTTTTTGCCGGAATGGTTTCCGGTAATGTATCTTGATGCTGGGGAAGTTGAAAAGCGGCTGATTCAATTATGTCAGATTCTGTGATTTGCTCTGGTGGTAATATAATTTCACCGGGTTCAGGTATTGTTTTTTGCTTTTCATCCAATGGGAGATTAACGGTTTCTTTATTTGCCGAGTCAGAATCCGATTGATAATGCTCATAATTGATGTA
>CAMYJP010000036.1 GCA_947258675.1 uncultured Desulfobulbaceae bacterium
GAAGAACAGTCTATGTGTCAGCTTCTTGATGGCATGCTGTTTGAAGTAGAATTTGTGCTGCATTCAGGTGAAAAAATCGACCTCCAGTGTGAAGTAATACGGACACACACACAACGCGCTGATGCCCGGGAAAACATCGTAGGCATGAAAATTATAAACCAGCCCCCGGAGTACACGGAATTCTTAGAAACCCTTCGTTGATGCCGCGACTATGTGATAACAGGTGATATAATACTTATGCAAATGGAAGAATCTGTCAGAAATGTGTGGGTAGTGTCATGGGTAGTGTCAGGTCTCCATTCTTCAGTAAAAACTGTAAAATGGAGACCTGACACTATCTACTGGTGGAATAGTAAAAAGTAATATGAACGTTCTTAAAATTAAATGGCAACGTCTTCTAACAAATGAAAGCGGACAAACGTGTCCCAGGTGTGGTTCAACAGAAAAGGAGCTTGATAAAGCAGTTAGCGCACTCAGGCAATCTTTTACTCCATTGGGGATAGAAGTAATCTTAAAAAAGATCGTTATTGATGCTGTGACATTCGCTAAAGATGTTTTAGAATCAAACCGGATCTGGATCGGTGAGAAGCCTTTAGAAGAATGGCTAGGAGCTGAAGTTGGGCAGAGCCATTGCTGTGAGGTATGTGGTAACGCAGAATGCAGGACCGTTGGGATAGGAGAAAAGATTTATGAAACGATTCCAGCTGACTTAATCATCAAAGCTGGTCTTGTTGCAGCTTCGCAGATCGTTGCTGCCGAGCCAAAAGAATCATGTTGTGAAGATTATACTTCAAAGAACAAGCCGTCTGGTATTTATTGCCCAGAGCCTCATAATAATTCAAATGAATGCAAATAAAGAAGGGTGCATTTTAACGAGAGATTAAAATCGTTGATATAGACTAGAATGTGCACTGAACTATTTATTTTTTATAGTGAAGATTTGAATCGGTAATCGTTGGATTTGTATCTCCCGGGGATTGAATAGTTCCTCTCCTTGTCTTTAAATTGATGATAAGATTGATAGCGATGAGTTTACCGACATATCGAGTATTTGGTGATCATTGAAAATTGAGGTTATACGATAGAAAGAGTTGACGCTATGATGTCTGATTCTCAACCTCTATAACATTAACTTGCTGACCTACTGCTAGTATATCTCACACTAATAAAACTCAAAAAGGGTTGTGCGATTGAGAATTTAAGACCATCAATTTATTAGCTACTCATTAAACCTAGTATTTTCATTTTCAAATAATACTCTGGAATCAGTTTTTTTATATTTCAACCACCAATGATCGGTATTTGGCCTACCCTGCAAATCGACTTTTTCACCGACTTCGGGCGTGATCAGGGTAATGGATTTTTGTTCAGAGAAGGCAACCAGTCGGTCAATGGGTTCATACCAGGGATGAAGAGCCAGATCAAATGTTGCCCAATGTAAGGGAACCAGTAATTGTCCTCCAAGATCCAAATGCTGTTGACCTGCTTCTTCGGGTGTCATATGAAGCATTCGCCAAGTGCCTTTGTCGTTATACGCCCCAACCTTAAGGAAAGTCACATCAAAAGGACCTAATCGTTCGCCAATATTTTTAAATACATCAAGATAGCCGGAATCACCACTGATAAAAGCTCTCATTTCCTTGCCGACAATCGACCAGGAACACCATAATCGTTGATTGGAATCAAATAAGCCACGACTGGCATAATGAACCGCCGGTGTAGCATGAAACTCCAGAGAACCGGAAGAATAGTTCTCCCACCAATCCAGTTCAATAATTTTCCCAGGATTAATCCCCCACTCGTCTAATATTTTACCCATGCCTAAAGGTAAGACAAAACGTGTGACCTTTTCACTAATCGCAACAAGCGTTGATTGTTCCAAATGATCATAATGGTCATGGGTGATCAAGAGGACATCGATGCCCGGAAGTTCCTCAGCTGTGATCGGAGACGGATGAAACCGCTTGGGGCCAATCCAGGAAAAAGGGGAGGCGCGCTCTTCCAGTACCGGATCAACTAAAATTAGTTGATTTTCCATCGAAATTAAAATGCTGGAATGTCCTAGCCAGGAAAAAGAAAATTGCCCTCTATGGTGATCTTCCCATTTTTTGGGCTTCAATTGATGAACAGGAAGATCAATTAATGGCATTGGATCGATTCGTTTACCGAAGAAATACTCTTTTGATACATCCCAGATTTCTTTTGAAAACCAATTAGGAAAGACCCCATTAGGATTGACAAACTTACCGTTTTGAAATTGAGGCGATGAATGAATGCGCGCTTCTCTTCCTTTTTGTGTCTCGTCCATTGATGTACATCCTAACATTTGAGTAATGATGAAACTGAATATTAAGCAAGATATGTATTGTCTTATCATTTGCTATCAACTAATTACGTTTAGAATTCTATGCCGCTAAGACGCATAGCCGAGTAAGCCAGGGCTAGTGCACCCCAGTAGATGAAGAATCCCCAATAATAGGAGTAATAGGCGAGCGCTCCACGTGAAGGATATACGTATTCCTTCTCCAAAAACCACAATACGATGTTAATATAAAGCGAAATAGATCCTGCTGCTCCCCATAGGACATAACCCCAGGCATGCCCAAGAACTACACCAATACTTCCCGAAATTAAAAGTGGAACGACTAACAACCAATCCGCCCAGGCTAATCCCAGAGCAGAACGAAAGTGAGTCTTATCCCGCCAGTTTTCACCTTTAGCGATAATGAGGTCTTTAGTCTTTTGACTATGTGGTTTTACGAGCATGGCAAGCTGGATCAACAGAAGTGGTACCAAAGTGATCAAACCAAATACTACAATCACCCATGTGATGAGTGTGGGTTGCATGGTTTTGCCTCCTATGGTGATTTATAGCTGCCCATGTCAGTCAACCGTTTTATAGAATGGGGCAAGGAAATTGTAAGCCCTCATCATGGTACTTGTTACTGGCCCAAAGAGAGTGTCCATTGTTGCCGGCTTCAAACCGCCATCTTTGATAGCCTGCCCCATTTTCACTCCCAGATTGAACGCCTGTTCGAGCTGGTCCTGGGAAAGCTTTCTCTTGAAATAGATATTGGACCAGTCTTCCTCATTCTGCGGGAGTTTCGTTAACCGGGCACCGGCATACATATCTCCGATCCACTCACCATGGAAAAAAAGGGGAGCATTGCCTTTCAACCAGCGCGTTCCGTCATCACAATGTTTTCGTAATCGCTCGGGTATCCCGCCGGCACTGCTGATGGAAATAACAGCCCGTGGTTTCTCAGTCAATCTTGATTCGATATTTGCCATCACTCCCAGAGAACTTCCTGTGGAACGCATCAGCCGCCAGACAATGCGTTCAAAGAAGACCGTCATCAAACCGGTCACAAAACCGCTGTGTACCGGTGAGGCCAGAATGATTCCATCAGCATCCTGGATTTTTTCCAGGATTCCATCAATATCATCATTCAAGGAGCATGGTCCTATTTCTGAGGTTTTGTTTTTATAGCATGTGAGACAGTTCAGGCAGTAGTCAATTTTGCAGTCACGAAGCATCACCATCTCGGTATGTGCCCCCAGGGAAGCAGCTCCTTCCACAGCTTTCAACGCTAATTGTGTTGTCGTCTTCTTGGGACGATACGTTGCATTGATTGCCAGAACGTTCATGGAGCAGCTCCTTCCCATTTATTCATCATTCCCTACCTAATCTCTAATTATCATGTTATTCAGTGAAAATCAACTAAGAGATAAAGTCATTTTAAGTGCTTACTAATGAAACATATGTTTGTAACAAAGGATATAGAAGGATCTTTAATATTGGAGTTAGTGCGAGATCACTAACTTATATTTTCTTTCAGGACCAGGTTTAATAAAAGATCTTCATATTTTTCTTTTTCTTCTATCATCGGCATGTGGGCAGAGTTTTCAAAAATGATGAGTTTCTTACCCTTTACTGCATCCAGGCCATCATAAAATTCCTTAACAAGAACTGCAGGAGTTGCCATATCATACTTGCCTTCAAAGAAATATACAGGGACCTTGATAGTCCGGATTTCTTTTGCAATATCGATATCGTTGATCTCATCCCACATTGCGTTCACAGAAAAGAACAATCCTTTCATCATTAAGCTGTTTAGTCCATCTGATATTGAATATTCAGGTGAAGTGAAAAAGCTCAACATAAGACCGCCTATCTGCTTAACACTGTTATCATGTATCACTCCTCCAAACTGGAAAACATAATTCTGCATCTTGTATAACTTTTCTGGAGTTTCATAGGGCGGAGGTCCTATTGCTGTTATGGCATTCTGGATCTTAACATCTCCTGACTTCTCCGCTTCATTAATAATAAAATCATATGCTAACCTGATCTGCTCATGATCGTGTATAATCTGCCCTACTCCTACATATGCTTGTATCATTTCCGGGAATGTATGAGCAGTTTTAATCCCTGTTACAGTCCCAGAAGAGTGTGCGACCAGAAATACCTTTTTAACGTCAAATCTGTTCCGTACATAATCAATCAGCTCTTTACAATCTTCAACAAACCTGTCCATGCTCATTGAAGTTACTGGAATATCATTGTCATATGATTTACCCGCTCCCCGCTGATCCCAATGGACTACCGTATAATGTTTAATTAATTCGGCATCCAGATGACGTGAATTCGGCATGCCCGGCGCCGATGCACCAGGGCCGCCATGCAAAAATATTAAAACCGGATTGCTCTGATCTTCACCTCTGAGAAATATCCATTGTTTTAAACCACCCAGAGTAATCTCTTCTAATGAACTTATGCCATTCGGGGTTTTAATTTCAGTGGAATATTTCAGATAGGTTTTGTAAGCCTGTAAACTGAAAAAAACAATAAATATAAATCCCACTAAAATAGCCACTAGCCATTTAACAATCTGTGAGAATCTTCTCATTTCATTTCTTTGCTTCTATGGGAATTATATTTATATCTCAGTGCCCTGCATGCAAAGCACTCACGCTCTTTATGATTGATGAATTGGATCAACAGCCTTCGCTCTATTAAATGGACACGAAGGGATACGGCACCGTTTGCAAAAATATAGAAATTGACCTGCGTACCACATGGTTCCAAATATAATGAATCCTGCTAACGCCATATGATAATTCCTCAACCAGTATATTGGGAAAAAAGTTATTAAAATAAAGACTGAAAGAAAAAGTATCTTCTCATTACGAGTGAAAGGATAATTCTTTTTTTCTTTTATCAATAATTTTGAAAGTCCCGGATGCAGTTGCAAGCATGAGCCATATTCATGTAAGTGAGGACATCTAGGGCAGTTTAAATGCCTCTGGACAACTCCGAGGATACTATAGGCTACAATGAACATATAGAGAATGGCCCACATCCGGTTTTGCATAACTATCCCAACAAATCCTGAAAGCCACCATAAATGAAAAGTTACCTGAGCATATATTTGTTCACCAATGGAGAAGTCGCAGGCTAAGGCCGTGTGTTCTTTATTCTTATTCATATCTTATTAGGTAACAATTATTAGACGTCAGTCCCGTTAGATATGGAAATATGCTCCAAGTACTGAACTTTCTCTTACAACAAATACCAATACTCTATGCAAAACAATAAGACTGAAAAAATTTAACGTCCTGTTTACCCATTTAATACCATGATAGACGGCAGCCGTCAATCTCTGTAATTTAATAATTATGACTGTGTTACTGATATAGAAGGCTGTCGCCTATCATGGCAATAAAGAGCAAACTGGAATGTCAATATTTTGGATTATGTTATTTTAAGATTAGTTGCCGCTTTTATCAGGAAATTGTTGTTCCTATTAAAAACTGTTTTATTAGGAAACCTGACAGCCGTCTATTAATTGTTAGGTGAACGGAAGAATAACTGACGATCGCTCGATAATGTGTGCCAAAGATATAAATATTATAAAACTTCGAGCTGCCAGTCCTACATTCGAAGAAGGAATATTATTTGCTCATTACCTTAATGAAGCAGCTGAAGGTTTTTTTCGGTTTATGCTTGGCAAACATTTTAAGCAAATAATCTCCAAGGCTTTTATTCAGCCTGCCCACGATCTATCCTTCCAAAATGTAACCTTTGCAGAACATAATAATGTTCATGTTGGAATGGTCTCAGGCTACACCGCTGAACAGCATCGAAGTTCTACACGCGAACCTCTCAAACATGCTGCAGGAAAGAATAATATACGTATGAGAATCGTGCTCATACTGTTTGCCCCTTTAATGAGGATAATTGACTCAATGGCGGAAGATGATTTCTACCTACAGGCCATCGCTGTTGACAAAGATCAACGTGGCAGTGGTATCGGTTCCATTTTAGCGGATTATATTGAAGAGCAGGCTCGGGCACGAGGTTCTAAAAGATTGGCCCTAGACGTATCATCATCGAATAATGTTGCTTGCCAATTTTACAAAAATCGCGGTATGGCCATTACGTCCCAATGGCCTAAGCAATTGAATATACCAAGAATGAAATTCTATCGAATGACGAAAGCACTATAATAAAAGTAGTAGGGCCACCTAACAAGGCGCTGTAGCTGATATAGCACACTTGCAAAGACGCTCTTGAGGGCCAAGGGAAAGGAAAAAGGGAAAGGCTTAGGCGGGCATGCAAGAGCGCCACGTAGCTCCTTGCATAAGTACTATTTTCTTACACCTGAACTCAGCCACAAAAAACCGTAGACTCTTGCAGAAATGATAATAGCATTCTATCGAGTAGCGCTTTTAATCTGCAGCTTCGATATATTGTTTTAATCGCTCAAGCCAAGTGTCCAAGCCCTGTGTACTAAGAAAAAAGTCGAACCCACCCAGACTGCGCTGCAAGTTCATAAGATCGATGAGAAAGTCAAAGACGGCATTTGTCTCTGACTCTTCGGACACGAGAGCAGCATTCTGGGCATCCAGTAAGTCAAGAATAGAAATCGTCCCCCGTGTATAAGCATCGGTAATAAGCTCGAGGTTTTTATCTGCTGCAGTGGCTGCATCATTGGATAGTTCAATGGATGGATAGGATGCGGCAATACGATGGAGATTAAAGCGGATGCGCTGAACAATGAGCTCACGGCTTGCCTCCTTCTGCACCTGGAGCCGGTTAAGTTCTAATCTGCTGCCGGCAAGTCGCGCACTACGGGCACCGCCCTCAAACAGCGGTAATGAAACATTGATGCCGATAATCCAGTCAGTATCCCCTTCAGAAGACAGTCCAGCGGTGCGCTTTTCATCAAGTACATTTGAGACCTCACCCTGCAAGGCTATCGTCGGAGACCAGTAAGCGCGTTGACTTGACTTGACTTCCCGTTCACTTGCCGACACCAACGCCTGCAGACCGGCAAGCTCTGGAGAAGCTTTTAAAGCATCCATAATCATAAACTCTTCCATGAGTTCAAAGGCTCGCTGATTTACAATATAATCAAACAGATCCTTACGGCTGACTATCAGAGTGGGATCATCCAGCGTTGCAGGCGCAGCGATAAATGTCTCCTTAAGCGGACGGTGCAGCAGGCGGTTTAAGGTATCGCGAGACTGGTCCAGCCGTGCCTGTGCATTGAGTAATTCCTTTCGGGCAGTAGCTAATTCACTTTCCCATCGATAGGACTCGGAAGGATCGGCAACACCAATGCGCTGTCGATCGCGGGCCAGCTCGAGGTTTGTACGCGTTAGCTGCATGTTTTCCCGGCTAATAAGCACAAAAGTCTGTGCCTTAAGCACGTTGAGGTAAGCCTGTGTGGCCTCCAGAATAATATCCAGCTCCAGCTGCCGGTAGAGTGCTTGCCTGTTGTCCTGAAGGTATCGCTGTATTTCGACATTGGCACGCACTTTATCCGAATATAGCAATTGACTCAGCGTAAGTGCTGCGTCAGTCGACTGTTCTGCAACTGCACCGCTCATTACTGCCGTACTGTCATCATTCATCTGAGTGTAATCGAGCCTGGCCCCCAGCTGTGGCAGCAAACCGGCCCGGGCCTCGGCCACAGATGTCTCACTGGCCTTTAATCCCAGTGCTGAAGCCTGCAGATCAAGATTGACCTTAACCGCCTCTAGAGCCACGATCGATAGTGACAGCAGTCGACCTTGCGGTTCTGATTCTTCATTCAATAGCACCGCCTCATTCATGATATCAAACCGGGGATAAACATCTATAGCCCTCGCCGTAGCCATATTGATGGTTAACTGCCGCTTACCTTCAAAGGTGACCGGTTGATTTGCTGTGGATTCCCCATGTAATACAGCATGCATATTTAAGGCATTACGCCGCGCCAGCCGCTGCCAGTCCGATGCCGGCACCTCTGACATCAAGATTCCCTGCTTGACAAGGTGAGAGCCGACCAAGCTGTAACTTGGGATACGCTTCTCGATCAAGGCAGTGATCAGCTTCTCCATCCCGGCATTATTCAGCCGCGGCATGCTAGTCACTACCACCGCGCCGGTGTCCTCCGGGAGTTTGGCCGCCAGATCCTCATCCGGAGAGGTATGCAGAACAAAGCGCAACTCTACACCTCCGGCAGCAGCAACTTCCTGTGCCCTTTGTATCAGCTGAGGCTGTGCATCGAAGTGACTCTTGTCAATTAAGGTAACCACATTGCTGAAAGCTGCTACACTGTGAAACGTTTTGAGGTCGCGCACAAAGTCAGCCTCGCCGGTGAGATAGTTGAGGTTTTCGACTCCACTGCTGTTGCCATTTCTGGGAAGACCCAGCAGCTCAGCATCCATAACAAAGGGAGCAAATGTAGGCTTCGGCAGACTCTTACTAAGTCCGGCCAGCGAGCTGGAAATATAACCCAGGGTCAGCACCATATCCACCTCCTGGTTGTTTTGAAGATGCTGAAACACTGACTTTATTTGGCTGACCGACCATCCCCCATTAAGTTGTTTATTCTCAGGAAAGCGAATATCAAAATCCCCTTTGGTCAAGATAAGCAGTTCGTCCTTAAACAATTTTGGAGACCAGCCGGCTTGCTCCATAGGGCCATCGGTGATAATACCAATATTGACAATATTTGCCGCTTGGGCACTGTATACTCCAAAAATAATCACTCCAAATAACATAATTATTATTCGATTCATTTTTTCTCCAATCATCAATATTATTACTCCTGTGTTATGCTCACTGTCTTACGAAAGCGTATCAAGGCAGCCAGAAAAAACACACAGCCAATAAGTGCGGCAGCGAGAAACTGTGGCCAGACCACATCCATTCCTGCATCACGAAACAGAATCGCCTGCGCCAGGCTGACGAAATGAGTAGATGGTACCAGCTGCATAAAGGTCTGCAATCCCTTGGGCATGCTCTCCAACGGCGTATTGCCTCCAGACAATAACAACATCAGGACAAATACTAAAATTGTCAATAATCCAAACTGTGGCATGGAGCGTGCCAGTGTTGCCATAAAGATACCGAGCGAGGTTACTGAGAAGAGATATATCAACGCTCCGATCAAATAAAGTGGTATCGAGCCTATGATAGGAACAGCCAGCACTCCCTTAACAATGAGGTAGAGCGACATGCTTGCAGCAATAAGTACAACCAATCCATTTGCCCAGATCTTGGCAAGCATGATCTCCAGAGGTTGCAGCGGCATTGCCAGAAGATGTTCGATAGTGCCGTGCTCACGTTCTCGTATCAAGGCTGCTCCGCTCAGCAGGATCGCCAGCAAGGTGATCCTGTTGGTAAGTTCCATAGCACTGGCAAACCATACACCATCCAGATTGGGATTGAAACGCACCCGGCTAACGATCTCTACCGGCTGGGTAATCTCATCGCCACTATCCAAATATGCCGAAAGCTCCTGAGCGATAATCTGCTGGATGTTACCTGCACCATTACCAGCAATACTCATGGCAGTGGCATCTACATTAAGCTGAATAACCGTATGACGTCCGGCCAGGATATCAGCCTGAAAATCAGGAGGAATATCGATCACAAAGGTATATCGCCCAGTTTCCATAGCCGTATCGATCTCTCCGATGGTTATTTGTTCTGGTTTCTGGAAATAGGGGGGAAGCAAGGCATCGCTAATACGCCTTGACAGTTGAGAGCGATCTTCATCCACAATGGCGACAGCTATGTTGTTTGCTCCGCTGGAATGGTTCTCAGCAGCCTGTATAACGGCAAAGGTAAACATATAAACGATGAGAAACAACATCACCGGATCATAACGCAGGCTGTATAACTCCTTAATGCCCAATCGGAATATATTACTTATAAATCTCATCAGCGTTCCTGTGTCTTCAATAAGCTAAGGCCCAGCAAAAGATAAATAAAAATTAATAGTGCCAATATCAGAAAATTGTTAAACAAATCGTAAAATCCGAGCGACTTGGTAAAAGTGCCCAGACTAATTTGCTGAAAATAACTGCTGGGAAAGATCCGCCCAAATATCCTGGCTCCCTCAGTAAGCGACGCAAGCGGTACAAACATCCCGGAAAAGTTCACCGCCGGCACAACGGTAATAATGGCTGTCCCAAAGAGCGCTGCGATCTGTGTTTTCATAAATGAAGACATCAATAATCCCAGGCCGGTAGTAGCGATAACATAAAGTACTGCACCCAGTAACAAGGCAACAAAACTGCCTTTGACCGGCACCTGAAACAGAAATACAGCAAGTGCAACACAAATGGCAAAATTAAGCAGCGCAATTACCAGGTATGGAAACTGCTTCCCAAGCAGGAATTCCAGGCCGTTGACGGGTGTGGCATACAGATTTGTGATCGAACCCATCTCCTTTTCCCTTACCACACCTGCAGAAGTCATCATAGAGGGAATCCATATAAGCAGCATCATAATAGTGCCGGGAACAATGGCAAACACGCTCTTAAAATCCTGGTTGTAGCGAAAACGGGTTTCGATGGTAAGCGGAAACTCTACGCGTGCACGATCCATGACTGTCGTCCCGAGTTGTTCGAGATAGAAGTGGTGAACTCCAAGAATATATCCACGAGCAGTTTCAGCGCGAGTCGGATTGGTACCATCAAGCCATATACCCACCTGCGGGTGACGGCCGCGTTTCAAATCCTTGGCAAAATTCGGTGGGATTTCAACAGCGAAGGTCAGTTGTCCACTGCGTAAACGATTGTCAAGGTCATCGTAATTGTACAATGAGGAATGCTGTTTAAAGTAAGGCGATCCTCTGAAGTTTTCCAGATACCCCCGGCTTGCCGGACTCTGGTCATGATCCAGAACGGCATAGGAGAGATCTTCGACATCGAATGTAATGCCATATCCAAAAGCGATCATAAGGACGATCGGCCCAAGCAGCGCAAACGCAAGTCGAATAGTATCCCGCCTCATTTCCATGCTCTCACGTCGCGCATAGGCCCAGGACCGGCGTATATCGAAGATCGGATTCCTCGATTTATTTTCTTCGCTGCTTACAGCTGCAATATCTGGTTCTGAGGTCTCGAAAGAACCGTCATGGTTTGCTTCAGGCTCGGCTTCCTGCAGATAAGCGATAAAAGCCTCTTCCAGGTTTGTACTGCCTTTTGCTTTCACCAGTGCATCCGGATTATCCTGGGCCAATACTTTCCCGGCATGCATAAGCGAGATACGGTCACACCGTTCTGCCTCGTTCATAAAATGAGTGGAAATGAAGATGGTCACCTTGTCTTCACGCGACAGCTGGACCAGCAATTCCCAGAAATGATCACGCGCCACGGGGTCTACTCCCGATGTAGGCTCATCCAGTATAAGCATCTCTGGCCCATGGATCAGCGCCACGGCCAGAGAAAGTCGCTGACGGAGTCCCAGTGGCAATTTTTCGGCCAGTTCATCGGCCACTTCAGTCAGCCCAAAGCGCTGGATCATCTCTTCCACCCGCACAGGAACCTGTGCCGCCGGCAGGTGGAATATATGTGCGTGCAGCCTGAGGTTCTGACGTACCGTCATTTCAGTATATAGCGAAAACGATTGTGACATATAACCGACCCGTTTGCGGGTCTGGACATCATGAGCATCGACGGGATGTCCGAACAATAAAGCTTCACCTTCTGAGGCCGGTAATAAGCCTGTAAGCATTTTCATGGTTGTGGTCTTTCCACAACCGTTTGAGCCGAGAAAGCCGAAAATCTCTCCCTTCTCAATGCGAAAGCTCACTTGATCAACGGCAGTAAAGTGACCAAATCGCCGGGTAAGATGACGGGCCTCAATGGCCGTCTCACCTTCCTGGGACTGACGCGGCGGGATGCTGAGCTTTCGATGCTCCTTGATCTTTTCTTCCGGAAGCAAAGCGATGAAGGCCTTCTCCAGGGTGCCTGTGCCGGTCTGAGAACGGAGTTCGGCTGGAGTTCCGGTTGCCAGTATCTTTCCGTCATCCATTGCCACAAGCCAGTCAAATCGGTCGGCCTCATCCATATAGGCAGTGGCAACGATAACCGACATATCAGAACGCCGGTTTCTAATCCTGTCAATTAACTCCCAGAATTGACGGCGGGAGAGCGGATCAACACCGGTCGTTGGCTCATCAAGGATCAATAAATCAGGATCATGAATAAGAGCGCAGCAGAGGCCAAGTTTTTGTTTCATGCCACCGGAGAGCTTGCCTGCCGGACGGTCTATAAATCGGGACAGCCCGGTGCTGTCGAGCAGTTCCTG